>NZ_JAPYOK010000089.1:0-52691 GCF_028283155.1 Candidatus Poriferisodalis multihospitum
GCGCCCGTGCCGTGCAGAGCTTCGATCACCGGTTGAAGGTTGCGGACAGCGCCGCTGCTGCCGGGGTAGGCCAGCAACGCGCCGTACACCTTGGCAGGCGCCAGATCGGTCGCCGGGTCGCCCACCATGATGTCGATGCCGAGCGGCTGGGCACGCGTGCGAACCACATCGATGACCTGGGGATGGCAGTCGGCATCGACGAAGAAGCAGTCCGGCCCGCTGCGCGTGATGCGGCGGGCCATGGCCATTGCCTCAGCAGCCGCAGTGCCTTCGCAGAGCAGTGATGAGTTGGCAATCTCCATTCCCACTAGGTCGCACACCATCGTCTGGTAGTTGAGCAGCGCTTCGAGCCGCCCTTGGGAGATCTCGGGCTGGTACGGCGTATATGCCGTGTACCACGACGGGTCTTCCAGCACGCCGCGCCGGATGACTGCGGGCGTGAGCGTGCCGTAGTAGCCCAGCCCGATCAACGAGTGCACCTGCGTGTTGGCATTGGCCAGCCAGCGCATCGCCGCAGTGGCTTCCGTCTCGGTAAGGGGACGGTCGATGCCGTCGAGCACGATCGGCTCGTCGATCCGGATCTCGGCTGGTACGGCGGCATCGATGAGGTCGCTGAGCGAGCCGAACCCGAGCCGCTTGAGCATCACGGCGACGTCGTCGGGCTGCAGGCCGATGTGACGTGCTGCAAATGCCCCTTCTGCGCTCGTAGGTACCGGGGGTTCACTCATGCGCCATGCCTCCGTGCAAGGGGTCTCGTGCGGTCTCGTTCATCGTCAGTGCCATAGCTCCGTCTGTCGTCACGACGGTCGCCAGTAGCGGTGCTCCGCGAACGGCAGCGGGGCGACCCGGCACGGCTCAGGACCCTTGCGGCCCTGGGCGAACAGCTCTGTGCCGTCTGCCGAGTGCTCGGCCGCTACGTAGGCCATGGCGATCGGTGCTTCGACGGTAGGGCCGAAGCCGCCGCTGGTCACCATGCCGACGCTGGTGCCGTCGGAGGTGCTCAGAGCGGCGCCGTCGCGAATCGGCCGGCGGCCGGCGGCTGCGATGCCGACCCGCTGGCGCGGCGGCCCGTCACGTAGCTGCGCCGTGATGATCTCCGCGCCGGGGAAGCTGGCCTCGGCGCGCCGGCGCTTCGGGATCGACCAGCCCAGTCCGGCCTCGGCCGGGGTCGTCGCCTCGGTGAGTTCGTGGCCGACCAGCGGCAGGCCTGCCTCGAGTCGCAGCGTGTCGCGGGCGCCGAGCCCTGCCGGCGACACTTCGTCGCTTCCCAACAGCAGCCGTGCGATATGGGTCGCCTCGCTCGCAGGAATGGCGACTTCGAACCCGTCCTCGCCGGTGTACCCGCAGCGCGACACCTCGCACTCGACCCCGTCGATCGGCAGCGTGGATGTCGACATGAACGCTAGGTCTGCGGCTGCCGGCGCCCAGCGATCCAGCACGTCGACGGCTGCGGGCCCCTGCAGCGCAATGAGCGCCAGATCGGTGCGGACTTCGATGCGCACACGGCCGTCGTCGGAGCCGCCGTTGGCTTCCCGCAGCATCGACAGGTCGGCGTCGGTGCGCACCGCATTGACCACAATGCGCAGACAATCGGCATGACACGACACGATCAGGTCATCGAGCACGCCGCCTGCAGCCGTCGTGAACTGCGTGTACCTCATCCGTCCCGATGCGAGGCTCGTGATAGCGCCCGGCACGCGGCGTTCCAGCCAGGCTGCCACATCAGGCACGTCGTCTCCGGCCGCGGGGCGCAGCTCGACAATGCCCATGTGGCTGACATCGAACAGTCCCGCCATCGTGCGTGTGGCGCGGTGCTCGGCAACAGTGCCGTCGCCGTAGCGCATGGGCAGCGCATGACCGCCGAAGTTGACCATCCGGCCGCCGAGTTCGGTGTGCAGGTCGAACAGCGGGGTACGTACGCCGCCGTTGGCGTCAGTCATCAACCGGTCCGGCTCAGCTTCAGTCGGCCAGGAGCTCGGCGATGCGACCCTTCGGACGTCCGACAATGGCCCGGTTGCCGCGCACGACCACCGGTCGCTGCATGAGCGCCTTGCGCTGGCTCAGCAGCTCCACCACTGCGTCGGGATTGCCGACGTAGTCGTCGGCGTTCAGGTTCAGCTTCTTGAACTGCGAGTCCTTACGCACCAGATCTTCGACGGGGTCCTCGAGTATCGACACCAAGTGTTCGAGCGTGTCCCGGTCGGGCGGCGTCTTCATGTACAGGACGACGTCGGCCTCGACTCCAGCTTCCTCGGCGACCGCCAAGGCATTCCGGGAAGAGTTTCAATGCGGGTTGTGATAGATGGTCACCTCGTCCATGAGGCCGAAGTTACCTGCGCGAGCCGCCCGAACGTGGACAGGTGCCTCGCGAATCGACACGGGCGCGGCCACGTAGGCTGAAGCCATGCCGAGCTACCGATCTGTCACCTCCACAGCAGGCCGAAATCAGGCTGGGGCTCGAGCGTTGTGGCGTGCCACCGGAATGACCGATGAGGACTTCGGCAAGCCGATCGTCGCCATCTCCAACTCGTTCACCCAGTTCGTGCCGGGCCATGTCCATCTGAAGGACCTGGGCCAGCTCGTCGCCCGTGAGATTGAGGCTGCGGGGGGCGTGGCCAAGGAGTTCAACACCATCGCCGTCGACGACGGCATCGCCATGGGCCACGACGGGATGCTCTACAGCCTGCCGTCGCGAGATCTGATCTCTGACGCCGTCGAGTACATGGTGAATGCCCACTGCGCTGACGCGCTGGTGTGCATCTCGAACTGCGACAAGATCACACCGGGCATGCTGAATGCCGCCATGCGGCTGAACATCCCCACCGTGTTCGTCTCGGGCGGCCCGATGGAAGCCGGCAAGACGAAGCTGGCCACGCAGAAGGTTGACCTCATCAACGTGATGGTGGTAGCCGCCGACGATTCGGTCAGCGACGAGGACGTGGCCGAGATGGAACGGTCGGGCTGTCCCACGTGCGGTTCGTGCTCGGGCATGTTCACCGCCAACTCCATGAACTGCCTCACCGAGGCGCTCGGCCTGTCGCTGCCCGGCAACGGGACCGTGGTGGCGACCCACTCAGACCGTCGTGAGCTGTTCCTGGAGGCAGGGCGCCTCGTGGTGGAGCTGTGCCGCCGCTACTACCAGGAGGACGACGAATCGGTGCTGCCCCGGTCCATCGGCAGCTTCGAGGCGTTCGAGAATGCGATGACGCTCGACATCGCGATGGGCGGTTCCACCAACACCATCCTGCACCTGCTGGCCGCCGCCCAAGAGGCGGAGCTCGACTTCACGATGGCCGACATCGACCGGCTGTCTCGCAAGGTGCCCAACATCTGCAAGGTGGCGCCCGCGTCGGAGTTATTCCACGTCGAAGACGTGCACCGCGCCGGCGGCGTGATGGGGATCCTGGCCGAGCTGAATCGGGCCGGGCTCATCGCCAATCAGGTGCCGACCGTGCATTCGCCGACCATGTTCGATGCCATCTCCCGCTGGGACGTGGCGACGAACGACGATGCGTCGCTCCACGAGTTCTTCCGGGCCGGTCCGGCGGGCATCCCCACACAGGTGGCGTTCAGCCAGTCCGAGCGCTACCGCACGCTGGATGTCGACCGCGAACGCGGCTGCATCCGCTCGGTCGATTGTGCGTACTCCGCCGATGGTGGGCTGGCGATCCTGTACGGCAACCTCGCGCCGGACGGCTGCGTGGTCAAGACCGCCGGGGTGGACGAGTCCATCTGGGTGTTCTCCGGCCCGGCTCACGTGGTCGAGAGCCAGGACGAGGCGGTCGAGCACATTCTCGGCGATGAGGTCGCCGCCGGGGACGTCGTGGTGGTGCGCTACGAGGGCCCCAAGGGCGGCCCGGGCATGCAGGAGATGCTGTACCCCACCTCGTACCTGAAGTCGAAGGGGCTCGGCAAGGCCTGTGCGCTGGTCACCGACGGACGCTTCTCCGGCGGCACGTCAGGCCTGTCGATCGGCCATGTCTCGCCGGAAGCGGCCTCAGGCGGGCTCATCGGGCTGGTCCGCAATGGGGACATCGTGGAGATCGACATCCCGAACCGCACGATCAACCTGGCGGTCGACGCTGCCGAACTGGAGCGGCGCCGCGCCGAGCAGGATGCCGCAGGCTGGCAGCCAGCGGAGCCCAGGCCGCGCCAAGTCAGCACGGCGCTGCGGGCCTACGCAGCCATGGCGACCAGCGCTGACCGCGGCGCGGTGCGCGACCTCTCGCTGCTCGGCTGACTCGTCCCGCCGATCCGCCCGCCGCGAGCGGCCGATCTGAGGCGTTCCTCCGCACTGGCCCCGGCCCCGCCGTAGCCTCGTACGGGTGACGGCCAGCGCTCCGACGCATCTGGACTCAGCACGCGGCTGGGTCACAGCCAGCGGCGCTGCAATCGTCGTCATGGCCGGATTCGGCACTATCTACAGCTTCACGGCATTCGCCAATGCGATGGCCGAAGAATTCGACACCGGCTTGGGGCCGATTTCGATCGTGTTCGGCATCACGGTGTTCCTGTACTTCGGCAGCGCCTTGGTATCGGGCCGCATGTACGACCGTTTCGGCATCGCGCCGCTGATCGTCGCCGGGGGGCTGCTGTTCGTCGGCGGACTGCTGGCTACCTCGCAGGTCACGGTGCTGTGGCACGGCTACGTGCTGTTCGGCTTCGGCCTGGGCTTCGGGGGAGGACTGTTCAACGCCCCGCTCTTTGCGCTCACCGCAATGTGGTTTGCGAAGTACCGGGCCATCGCTCAAGGCATCGTGGCCACCGGTTCGGGACTCGGGACGATGATCTACATCCCGTTCGCTCAGTGGCTCCTGCGTACCTACGACTGGCGCGTCGGCATGCGCTGGCTGGCCGTGATCGCAGCAGTGATCCTGGTGTTCGGACTGCTCGTCATCCGACAACCGCCCGCGATGGAGATGGGCGATCCTCGTCGGCATCTGTCGCTGGTCGTGCGGACGAGCACGTTCTGGCAAATGGGCAGTTCGGGCGTTCTCTTCACGATTGCTGTGATCGGCACAATTGGGCTGCTCATTCCCTTTGCCATCAATGACGGCGTGCCTGAGATTGCAGCGGGCTTGCTCGGCTTTACCGTTGGCCTGTCCAGCATCGTGGGTCGGCTCGCCTTGACGAGCTTGGCGAGACCCTTGGGATCGGTCCGCCTGCTGAAGATCGCCTTCGCAGGCCTGCCCGTTGCCTACGCCATCTGGTTCGTCACGACGCGGGTCGGCACGCTCGAGACGAAGTACGGGCTGCTGGTGGCGTTCGCTGCTCTGCTCGGTGTCTCCTACGGCGGTTACGTTGCACTGCTGGGCGATGTCACCGCCCACCTGTTCGGACTCGCGGGCATCGGGACGCTCGTCGGCAGGTTCTTCTTCTTCGCCGGAACAGGCGCACTGATCGGCCCTCCGCTGCTGGGCTTCACACGAGATGTCAGCGGCGGCATCACGATGCCGATCGTCATGGTGGGAGTCATCGCCTTGGCAGGCGTCTTCGTGCTCATGCCGATGACCCGTCATCCGCTGGCGCTGCCGACCTATGTGGGCCCGCCCGGCTCGCCGCCCCCGCCGCAATCCCGGCCGCTCGTGCCCGCGCCCGCAGCACAGAGGCCCGCACCCATGGTTGAGGCGGGGTCCAACGGGCAGCGACCCGAGAGGCTCGTGGCCGCGATGGCGCACCCCCGTTCGGCTGCCCTGCGCGACGCGCCGCCGCAGGTGTTCTGGCCCGTCGCCGACGACGGTGAGCCGGATGGCACCGGTGCGGTGCCGCCGGTCACGGTCGCGGATGTGGCCCGCAGCAACTGAGCGCGGTCGTAGATTCACTGGCTCGGCACGAATCCGGAGATACCGATGCCCAGGAGACGAGCGGCGTGAGCAGCCGAACACCGAGCCCCCAGCCCACCGACGACGTTCCCCGCGCCCCTGTCCCAGTGCTGAGCGGAACCGTTCAGGAGGGATGGATCGACTACAACGGCCACCTCAACGCCGGTTACTACTTGGTGGCCTTCGACGATGCGATCGCGCCGTGGATGGACTTCATCGGCCTTGGCACCGCACACCGTGAGACTCGCGACATCACCACGTTCTCCGCGGAGAACCACATCACTTACGTGAGAGAGATCGGGCCCGATGAGCCGTACGTGATCTCGATGCAGTTGCTGGGCTTCGACCGGAAGCGAATTCACGCATTCCAGGCCATGACCCAGACTCGGGACGACTACCTCGTCGCCACCTGCGAAGTCATGTCGCTGCACATCGACGGGCCGACTCGACGCGTGGGGCCGATGGCCGATGAGCCGTACCGGCGGCTCGGCGAGATCTGGGAGGCACATCAGCATCTGCCGCTGCCGCCCCAAGTCGGCCACACGATCGGCATCCGACCCTCGGCGGACGCGCTCCGGCACCCAGACCTCGACTGAGGCCCCGAGAAGAGCTTCGTCATCGTCGGTCCGGCGTCATGGGACCGACCTCGGTCGGGGTTGCAGCGCCGTGACTATGTTGCGGCCGTGGAGATTTTCGGCGTGGTCAACGCCTCTCCGGACTCGAAGGCTGACTTCTCTGTGGTGCAGGGCTGTGCCGAAGCCGCTGCGCGAGGAGCCGAGTTGCTGGCCGAGGGGGCCGATTACTTCGACCTCGGCGGGGAGGGATCTACGCCCGGCAGCAACGAGGTGAGTGCTGACGACGAATGGCGCCGTGTGGAGGGGCCGCTGCGTGGGCTGCTGTCGCTGGGCGCAGAGTTGGCGATCGACACCCGCAAGCCCGAGACAGCGCGTCGGGCCCTGGACGCGGGGGCCACGGTGCTGAATGCCGGCGACGCCCTGCAATCGCCGGAGATGGTCGAGCTTGCGGCCGAGAGCGGCGTGCCGGTGGTGCTGCCGTTCATGCTGGGGCGGGATTTCCGCAGCGTGCGTGACGTGAGAGGCGATCCCGTCACGGTGATGGTCGAGTGGTTCGCGTCGCGCATCGAACGGCTGCGCCGGGCGGGCGTCACCCAGCGGCTGCTGCTCGACTGCGGCGTCGGCTTCGGCCCCCACGACATGGACTGGCCCGAACGAGCGGCCTATCAGCGAGCCATCTACAGCGGTCTGGGGGAGCTGCGCCGCTTCGACCTGCCCCTGTACGTGCCGGTGCCGTGGCTGCAGACGCCCGATCGTCTGGAACTGCTCGACCTGGCGCTCTCCCAAGAACCCGATTACGTCCGAGCCCACCGCCCCGCCCAAGTCCGCGACCACCACACCGCCATCGCCGCACCACTGCCTCCCGACAGCCGTATTCGGCGTGGAAGTGAGGCGGTCTGTGGTCGTTCCAGAACATCCGAATGACGATGCCGTAGAAGCGGCAGATCTCAGGCACCTGCGTCGGCCATCAGTGTGGGGAACATCTCCTCGGGGGTCATCCCGGTGATCTCCATATAGAGCGCATCACCGCAGAGGTCCAAGTCGTCGCCCCACGCGATCGAGGTGCCGGGGCCGAGCCGCACTGCGGAGAAGAACGACAGATCGTTCCACGCCGCGAAGACCCCACAGCCGGCCAAATGAGACAGGTCCACCTCGCCCTCGACCCCGTCCTCGTAACGGAGCCAGATGCGGTGCGGCGCCAAGGCGCGCACTTCGACCGGACGCACCCTCCTATCAGCCGCCGCCATAACGGCAGCCTATTGAGGCATACGCCGCTGCAGCGGCGTCTTGCGCCTTGGATGAGCTTGGCACCGTTCGAGGACTTGGCGGGTCTGGGGACGGCACGGCCGGACACGGCGTCACCAGCGTCCGTATGCGATTCTCGGCGCGCCACCGCGAAACTAGGACAAGTTCCGAACGCACTCTCGACGACACATCAGTTCATCTTCGACCGGCGCGCAGAGCAATCGCCCGCCAACGGCGTAACCCAGGCCGTTTGCCGAAGCAGGGACGGTTCCAGGGTCTTCAGAGATGACTACACGCTCCGCGGCTCGTATGTCAACGCCTGACGTATCGCTTCTCGCGGATCGCCTCACACGTGACCGACTGAGTTCCTACCTCAGTTCAACTGCGGGCGACCTTCGCTCAGCTATCGCGCTCTACGACTGGAACCTCGGGGCGGCAGCAGCCCTGTACGAAGACCTCGGACGGCTCGAAGTGGTGTTCCGCAACACTGTTGACCAAGCGCTCGTCCGACATGGCGCAACCGAATCTTGGCGCACCTCTTGGTACCGGCAGCCGCATCTGTTCCCCGGTCGGCGTACCTCCGAATAGTTCGTCGTCCTCGGCCATCTGCTTCGCCTCCGCGATTGTCTCCCTGTAGTTCTCCTTGGCCTCAGAGCAGGGAAGTGCCATCGTCTTGACACAGCGTTCCTCGTTGGCGTCGGCGTAGCGGCCAGGCTCCATGCCACGCCGCAGCAGCGTGGCCAGCATCTCCATGCATGTCTCGAGGGTGACGCCCGGCGCTGCAGTCGTGGTCGTTGGAGCCGCAGTAGTTGTCGTCGTCGTGGTTGGCGGGGCCGCGGTGGTAGCCGTCGTCGTTGTTGGCGCAACTGCGGTCGTCGTCATAGGCGCGGTAGACGCCACCGTGATCGCGGCGGCATCCGCGACGACCTCGGTGACAGCTGTGCCGTCGTCGGATCGGTCGGTGTCGCCGCACGCTGAAACGACTAGCAGCACGATGCAGGCGGCGGTATGTCCAGTTGCCCAACCACAGCGACTGGCATGTGTTCACCGGGGTGAATCAAACGCGGAAGCTGGGCATGATGCAGGACATGGCAGAGGCGGCGGACTTGGTGCGTGACCGCGACGTGCGACCGATCCTGGGTTGAGCGCTGCATCGACATGCGGATCCGGCGGATTCACCGCAGGGTCGGGTGTTTCGGCACTCCATTAGACAATATTCCAGCACTTGTACAGGCGATAAAGCAGCACTTTGCTAGACTTCAGGAGCGTGGCTGACACTCTCGTTCCAGCCGGGTATCGGCCCCGTGTCGTTGATCGGGAAGTGTCTGAGACCCTGCAAGCCAGCCCTGCCGTGCTTCTGGACGGCCCTCGTGCCAGTGGCAAGACCTGGACCGGCAAACGCTTCGCGCGCAGCGAAGCACTGCTCGACACTCTGCCCGGCGCCCGCTTGGCCGCGTCGGTCGATCCGGCGGGACTGCTCGATGGAGCGGTTCCCCGTCTGCTGGACGAGTGGCAGCAGGTCCCCGGCATCTGGAATCCCATGCGGCGAGCTTGCGATGACCGGGCGCAGATGGGCCAGTTCATACTCACCGGTTCGGCCAACCCGCCCGACGAGATCACCCGGCACTCGGGCGCCGGGCGAGTGGCGCGGGTGCGGATGCGACCCATGTCGCTGTTCGAATCCGGTGAGTCAGACGGCAGCGTGTCACTGACTGCGATGATCGACGGCGCACCGTGTCGGCCGAATCGTCCCGGCGTCCCGATCGCCGACATGGTCGACCTCGTATGTCGCGGCGGCTGGCCCAGGATTGTCTCCGCGACGCCCGCAGCGGCCCAGAGGTACTTGCGCAACTACCTCGATGACATCAGCAGGGCAGACATCGCGTCGGTCGACGACGTGAAACGCGATCCCGTGGGGGTCCGGCGTGTGCTGGCCTCGCTAGGGCGAAATGTCTCCACGAAGGCCTCCTATGCGACGATCGCCAACGACGCGTCAGGTGATCGGGAAGTGCCGGTGCATCCCCGCACGGTGAAGAGCTACATGCAGGCTCTCGAGAGGCTGTTCGTCGTCGAGGACCTGCCGGCATGGCAGCCGCACTTGCGATCTCGAATTGCGTTGCGCACAACTCCGACGCGGCATCTCGTGTGCCCGTCTCTCGCTGTCGCCGCCTTGCGGACCAACAGCGCCCGGCTGCGGGCCGACCTGGAATTCTTCGGATTGCTCTTCGAGTCGCTGGTGGTGCGCGACCTGCGGATCTACTCGCAACTCGAGGGATGCCAGCTATCGCACTACCGGGACGAGTACGGCTTGGAAGTCGATGTGATTCTGGAGCGCGCTGATGGGGAATGGGCCGCTTTCGAAGTCAAGCTCGGAAGCGACGATGGCGTCGCCGAAGCAGTCGAGTCGTTGCGCAGCCTGAGAGATCGGGTCGACACCGCCAAGATGGGTTCTCCCGTCAGGCTCGCAGTGATCACTGCGACCGGTATCGGCGTCGAGCTCCGAGACGGCATAGCCGTCATCCCGATCACGACCCTGGGTCCCTGACTGCCTGCCTCGCAGGCAGACTGCGTTCAGCGGCAGGTCAGTCGGCGACTGGTTCGAGGGCTACCCGGACGTGCTTGTGGTGCGGGGTGAGTGACAGCCAGTCGCGGTCTTCGATGTCGGTGAGCTCATTGACGGCCACGCCGTGGATCTTGTGCTTGCCGTCCTCGTCGGGATACTCGGTGCCGAAACCGTGGGGAAGTGTCACGTGGCCGGCCATGACCGTGTCGGTGACCTCTGCAGGGGCCTCGGCCTCGCCTCGCTTGGACACGATCCGGATGCGATCCCCGTCCACCACGCCGAGCGCGGTGGCGTCGTCGGGACTGATGCGCAATGAGCCGTCCTTGTCCTTCTTGCGCCAGTCAGCGTCGCGCACGACGTCGTTGGCGGTGGAGGAACGACGCTCGCCGGCAGAGAGCACGAACGGGAAACGGTCACTGGCAGCACCGGCGGGCTCCTCGTCGTTCAACGACCTGAACTCATCGACCGGCGCGCAGAGCAATCGCCCGCCAACGGCGTAACCCCGGCCGTTTGCCGAAGCAGGGACGGTTCCGGGGTCTTCAGAGATGACTATACGCTCCGCGGTCCGAATGTCAACGCCTGACGTATCGCTTCTCGCGGATCGCCTCACACGTGACCGGCTGAGTTCCTACCTCAGTTCAACGGCGGGCGACCTTCGCTCAGCTATCGCGCTCTACGACTGGAACCTCGGGGCGGCAGCAGCCATGTACGAAGACCTCGGACGGCTCGAAGTGGTGTTCCGCAACGCTGTTGACCAAGCGCTCGTCCGACATGGCGCGACCGAATCTTGGCGCACCTCTTGGTACCGGCAGTCGCATCTGTTCCCCGGTCGGCGTACCTCGCGAGCTCGAGCCGATATCCATGGGGCTCGCCAGCGCGCCACCCGCGGTGGGCAGCGTGGCGAGATGCACGGCCGAGTCATCGCCGAGCTGAACTTCGGGTTCTGGCGCTTCTTGTGCGAAGCCTCGTATCACACGTCGATGTGGGTGCCATGCCTCGCCGCTGTCTTTCCTGGGCATCCCGCTAGCCACGATGCCCGTCAAGTTCGCGCTGACGTGGCTCATCGAATGCGACGCTTTCACGCACTGCGAAATCGCATCGCGCACCACGAGCCAATCCACCAGTGGGACCTCGCCCGCGAGCATGGGCATCTGTTGGAGGTCATCGGCTGGATCTGTTCCCGCACCCGAGACTGGGCTGAGACCGCGAGCCGAACGCAGCAAGTGCTCGCGAGCCGACCTCGACGGTCGCGTGAACAATCCGCTCAACGAAGCTGAGCGAGAACAGGCCTGATTTATGATCCTCCTCCGGCGCGGCGCGATGCTCGGCGCACGGGGAGGCTGATATGGAACTGGAGGAACGGCTCGCCAAGGTGAGCACTGAGCTCTCGCCGGGAAACTTGGTGCTTGAGACAAACGTGCAGGTCAAGGTCATTCGCCCCATCCTGCGCAGCCTGGGTTGGGATGACGCTGATTCTTCGCATCTGCGGGCCGAATACAAGACGGGTTATGGAAGAGCTGACGAGGCGCTCCTCGACGAATTTGGCCACCCCTTGGTCTTCATCGAGGCCAAGAAGCAGGGTCATCTGCAGGACGTGGCTCGGTACGACAGCGCCCTTCGGCAGCTGTTTCGCTATGCCAGGAATGAACCGGTGCGGATCTTGCTGCTCACTGACGGTGAGACGTGGGACTTCTACCTGCGGAAGGCAGCGGGATCGCCGGCTGAGCGGCGCTTCCTGAGGCTGACCTTGGCAGAGTCCGCAGATCTTGAGGAGGCGGCATCGGCGCTTCGTACGTTTCTCAGACGAGATGCTGTACTCAACGACGACGCCATACGGGCTGCGCAAGCGCGACTCGTGGATGAGAAGGCACGAAGTGAGAGAAGGCGCGACATCCAAATCGCATGGCGAGCATTGCTCGATGGATCCGATGAGACGTTGCGGTCGCTGCTGACCGAGAGGATCGAACAAGGGGCAGGTCACCGACCCCCTTCTGCCGAGATAGCGGATTTCCTTCGCGAACAAGGTGCGCATGCGTTGCCAGAAGGCGATCCGGCGCCGGGACCGTCGCGCCCGTACACCTACGACGAGCTGTTCCCAGACGACCGGCCCAGAACCGACTACGCCCGAGATGAACTTGAGCACCTCATGCCGGACGAGATGTCGGATGTGCTCGAATGGTGGGCTGAGGAGTGGGAGGTGGATGCGCCCACGGAGCACGACTGCGATCTGGGTGAATCGAGTCAGAATGTCGAGTTCGTCCTACACGCACAAGGCCTCTACCGCGGCTGGGTGACAGCCGCCGACGAGATACGCGAGGCCGCTGAAGAGTTCGTGGATGTGCAGGCCTACCTCGCATCCTTGAAGGTTGTCGAGCTCAGGGACTGGGCAGTACGCCTCGGTCTCGGCACCTCCGGCCTACGCAAGCAGGGTCTCGTTGACACGCTGGCCGAGAACATCGAGTGACTCGGAGACTGACCCCAATGACACCGAGGAGGTCGGTCGTGAAGAGTGCAAGGACACCAGCCTGCAGGGCTGTGCCCGGATGGGAGTGATGCGATGAGGTGGCTTGCCGTCGTTGTGGCTGGGACGCTGCTGGCCGGTGGGTGCGCGGACAGTTCATCCGATGCGGTCAGCAGTGCACCGGCCAGCGCCGACAGGGTGATGACCTGCGCCGGCCTCGGCCCCGATGCTGCATGGGAAATGCAGAAGGCGAATAAGACGTGGCAATCGTTCTCGGCTGCTCTTGATAGCTCCGACGAGGAAGCGGCCCGCCGGGACCTACGCGAACTCATGGCTCACCTCGAAGACTTGGGCGAGATCATCGAACACATGGATGCCGCAGGCTGTGAGCGGATGCTTGAGGTTGCACGCGAGAATGCGGAGACGCTCGACACGATGGTACTGGCCGCACGCGGATTGCTGGATCGCTGAGAGCCGCGGGCAGGGCACCGAGACTCTCTGCGGGGGCGGCTGACTTCGGCGCTGGTGATCATCACGCTTTCCCCTCGTCGCGTCGTGACTGAGGCCCGCGACGTACTTGCTGGCTCAACTTGGCCGACCCGCACCGGGCCTGACCTACGATGCCTGTCGAAGTCGGGCAGTCGTTGGCGTGCCGGGAGGTTCGAGCGGTGAGTTCTAGCGGACTGGAAGAAGCACTCACCAAGGCGCGAGCCACCCTTGCATCTGGCGTTTTGGCGAACGAAGCCATGGTGCAAGCGTCTGTCATCCGGCCCATCCTGCGCGAGTTGGGGTGGGACGACGCCGACCCAAGGCAATGGCAGGTCGAGTATCCGGTTGACGGAAAACGAGTGGATGAGGCGCTTCTCGGCCCACTCGGCAAGCCGCTGGTCTTCATCGAAGCCAAGAGACAGGGCAACCTCAACGTCAAGGCAGAGGAGCAGTTGTTTCGCTATGCGGCGCACAAGGGCGTGCCGATCTTGGTGCTGACCGACGGCGACACCTGGGATCTGTATCTGAGCATGGCGGCGGGCGAGCCAGCCGAGCGCCGGTTCGCTCCCCTGACGCTGACCGAGTCGGATGACCTCGGCCGGGTGGCCCAGGATCTCCGAGAGTTCATGGCGCGGGACGCGGTGCTGTCGGGAAGAGGCCATGACGCAGCGCAAGCACGCCTCAAGCAGGTCAAGGATCGGGCGATTGGCAAGAGCGGACTCGAATCTGCGTGGGCGGAACTGCTGCGGGAGCCCGATGACATGCTGCGGGACCTGCTGGTCGAGAAAGTTGAGCAACGCATCGGATCGCGTCCATGGGCCCAGGACGTCGATGAATTCCTGTCAGCTCTCGCCGATCGGCTCGACGCACCAGCTGCACCCTCGAATCAGTACGAGGATCCGGTATCGAGCGAACAAGTGCCGTCATGGTCCACCGCGGGTCAGGACTCAGCAGTGGTGGCGGGCCGGATCGTTGGAGT
The DNA here is from genome assembly GCF_028283155.1 of Candidatus Poriferisodalis multihospitum. Lineage (NCBI taxonomy): Bacteria > Bacillati > Actinomycetota > Acidimicrobiia > Acidimicrobiales > Candidatus Poriferisodalaceae > Candidatus Poriferisodalis > Candidatus Poriferisodalis multihospitum. The sequence goes on from NZ_JAPYOK010000089.1 coordinate 14,135, forward strand.
CGTAATCAGAGGAAATCGACACGAGGTCGGGAACGGACAGGCGGCGATGGCCCTGCTGGCGGGTGCAATGCAACGACAGAGTCCGGACTTCTTGGAGCGATACCGCGACGAAGCCGCCCCCGGCGCTCACAAGCGACCGCCGGCGGTGCGAGATGACGCGTTGAATGACTACCTGGAAGGCCAGATTCGAGGGCAGAGCTACCGACAAGTTGACGGGTCTTCCGAATGGTGGATCTACGTAAACCTCAAGACGAATGCGCAGGCCAGGCGGATGCGCATGATGGCCAAGATTGCTGGTTTGTCTTGGGGCACCGATGAAGGTGTACGGCTCATACACGGCGCCGCCGGTTGAGTCGCTTCGCCGGGACTCCACTGAGGGCCTGAGCGGGGCAGGCAGCCGAGGGTCCGATGTTGACCCGCGTTTCCGATGACTCCGAAGGCTGCAACTGACCTATCCGCGCCGCACTTGGCACCGGGCGTGCCGCCTTGGACAGCGACATCCTGGGAAGTGGCCGTTACCCGAGCACCGTCGCGATGCAATTTGACCTCATGGAGCCAGCTGAGTTGCTTCTGGGTGGCTCAACCGGCGACTGGTTCGAGGGCTACCCGGACGTGCTTGTGGTGCGGGGTGAGTGACAGCCAGTCGCGGTCTTCGATGTCGGTGAGCTCGTTGACGGCCACGCCGTGGATCTTGTGCTCGCCGTCCTCGTCGGGATACTCGGTGCCGAACCCGTGGGGGAGTGTCACGTGGCCGGCCATGACCGTGTCGGTGACCTCCGCAGGTGCTTCGGCCTCGCCCCGCTTGGAGACGATCCGCACCCGGTCGCCGTCCACCACGCCGAGCGTGGTGGCGTCGTCGGGATTGATCCGCAGCGAGCCGGCCTTGTCCTTCTTGCGCCACTCGGGATCACGGATCACATCGTTGGCGTTGGACGACCGGCGCTCGCCCGCTGAGAGCACGAACGGGAAGCGGTCCTGGCCGATGGCCGGTTCCTCGTCGGCCAGCGACCGGAATTCGTCTTCGAGCTCCTCGATGTACAGGTGGATCTTGCCGTCGGGGTGTGCGATGCGGTCCCACGTCTGGGAGTACTCGCTGACGCTGTAGATCATTCCCGACGGCGAGTCGACGAGCTTGTCGAACAGGTTGCTGGCCAGATCCAGCCCCTCGCCCTCGACGCCCGCAGCCCGCACCTCGTCGGGGTAGCGCATCGAAGCCTGCATCGCAGAGCCGAACATGATCGCCGCGGGCGCCATGTTGCCCAGCGTCGGCCCCAGCGAGTCGTACAGAACGACCGGCAGCTTGGCCCCCACATCAGGATCGGACGTCGACGCCTGCCCCAGCGCCTCGATGAAGGCCTCACGACCCTGCTGGGCGGCATCAGCCAGTCCATCGGTGCCCGCGGGGCGCCCGCCCATCGCAGCCACCAGCCGGCTGTGGATCTCGGCCTCGGGCAGCGACTCGCCCAGCGGCTCGAGGATCGGGTGGCGCACCTGGAAGTAGTTCGCAGGCATCTCGCCGGCGAAGAACGTCGCCTCGGGCTTCTCGTACTGCGAGCAGGCCGGCAGGACGTAGTCGGCCGCCCGAGCCGTTTCGGTCATCGCGACGTCGATCACCACCAGGCACTCCAGCTTGGCGAAGGCCTCGCGGAACCGTTTCGAGTCGGGCAGCGTGTGCAGCGGGTTCGCCGACTCCACGATCATCCCCCGGAAGCGGTTCGGGTGATCTGTGTCGATGCAGTCGGGAATCGCCGCGCAGGCGACGAGGCCCGAGAGCATGGCGTTGCCGGTGACGGGGTCGGCCTCGCCCTCGCCAGAGTGCCCGCAGATCGGGGCGAGCCGCAGCGGCAGGTTCATGCCGCCCGGCTTGGCGAAGTTCCCGGTCACCAGGTACAGCAGCCGCTGCAGCCAGCTGTTCAGCGTGGAGTGGGGCGCCATCTCGATGCCGAGGTCCTCCTCGGTGGACAGCGACTTCGCCGTGCCCATCGTGCGTGCCGCCGCACGCAGCTCAGCCTCGTCGATGCCGCACTTGCGAGCACAGTCGGCGATGTCGGCACCCGAGATCAGGTCGCGCAGCTCGTCCCAGCCGGTGCAGTGATCGGCGAGGAACTTCTCGTCGGTGAGCCCCTCTTCGACCATGATCGCCAGCAGCGCCGCCAAGGCCCACGCATCGGTGCCGGGTCGGACCCGCAGGTGATGATCAGCCATCGCCGCCGTCTCGGACACCCGCGGGTCCATCACCACGAGCTTGCGCTCATCGTCGTTGCGGATCTTGTTGAGCTCGTTGCGCGACTCAGGGAAACCGTGGCTCTGCCAGGGGTTCTTGCCGATGAACACCGCACAGTCGGTGTGCTCGAAGTCGCCCAAGGCGCCGAGGTTCTGCTTGCCGAACATCTTGCCCTGCGCCCAGAACATGCCGGTCTTCTCCTGCGCGAGCGCATTCGAGCGGTACTTGACGCCCAGCGTCTGCAGCACGCCGCGGGCATACGCGCCGGGGAAGTGGTTGCCCTGACCGCCGCCTCCGTAGTACAGGATCTTGTCGCCGCCGACCGAGTCACGGATGCCGGTCAGACGCTCTGCGACTTCGGCGATCGCGACGTCCCACGACACCTCTTCGAAGGTGCCGTCGCTGTTGCGCCGCAGCGGGCTGCTGATGCGGTCGCGCCCGTTCTGGTAGTAGTCGATCCGCAGCGCCTTCTCGCAGGTGTAGCCCTTCGAGGCGGGGTGCTCCTTGTCGCCGCGCACACGGGTGATCTTGCGCCCGTTGAGCCGTACCTCGATGCCGCAGTTGTTGGAGCAGAGCACGCAGGCTGTCTTGTGCCAGACCTTGGTGGGGTCTTCTTCGGCGCCGTTGGATTGTGCAGCGGCGGCGCTTTCGCCAGCGCGCTTGGCGCGGAGTGCTGCGAGTCGGGCGTTGGCATCGGACATGGCGTTCCTTCGACGGCAGGAGGCGTGGACACGACAAGGCTACGGCGCAGCGGTGTTCGCTGCCGGATTTGCAATGACGCCTTGCTCGCCGGGCCGAGCACACATCCGCGCTAGCTTCGGGCCATCCGGGGCACCGCCGCGCCCCGCCGACACTCGGCCCCAGCGGCCTGCAGGAAGGAATGCACGTGCGGATCAGTGTGGATGCCGACAAGTGCCAAGGTCACAACCGCTGCTATTCACTGGCGCCCGAGCTGTTCGACGTGGACGACTACGGCTACGCCACCGCGGCCGGCGATGGCGAGGTGCCCGCGGGCATGGAAGACAAGGCTCGCCTTGCTGCGGCGAACTGCCCCGAATATGCGGTGCTGATCGAGGAGTAACCCCGCCAAATCAGCCAGGCACGACGGAGCGTCCCTCAGCGCCGCTTCAACTCGAGCTTGTCGCGGACCTCTTCGGGTCCGATGACCCGGTAGTTCATGGCTTCCAGAATCTGCTTCGCTCGTGCAGTCAGGTCGGCGTTGGTCGCCAGCCGACCGCGTTCCAGGTACAGATTGTCTTCGAGCCCGACCCGGGCGTTGCCGCCGGCCACCGCTGCCAGGGCCACGTACGGCAGTTGGTCGCGCCCCAGCGCGAACGCCGAGAATGTCCAGTCGTCGGGCACGTTGTTGACCATCGCCATGAACGTATTCAGGTCGGGCGGGGCGCCCCAGCGGATGCCCATGCACAGCTGCACCATGACGGGCGCTTCGATCACTCCGGCCTCTACCAGCGCCTTGGCCTCCCACAGCTGGCCCGTATCGAAGGCCTCGATCTCGGGGCGCACGCCGAGCGCTTGGATCTGGCGGGCCATCTCCATGAGCGTGTCGTGGGTGTTGGTGGCCACGTAGTTGCCCTCGCCGAAGTTCATCGTGCCGCAGTCGAGCGTGCAGATCTCCGGCAGCAGTTCGCGAACGTGGACGAGGCGCTCGGTGGCGCCGGCCATGTCGGATCGCACCGGGTCGGGCGGCAGCGGCTGCTCCACAGAACCGATCACGAAGTCGCCGCCCATGCCGGCAGTGAGGTTGAGCACAACGTCGGTGCTCGATGCCCGCACACGCTCCACCACTTCGCGGTAGCAGTCGACGTCGCGGCCCGCGTCGCCGGTGATCGGATCGCGCACGTGCACATGGCAGATCGCAGCGCCTGCATCGGCGGCGTCGATGACGTTCTGGGCGATGTCGGCGGGCGTGTAGGGCACCTTGTCGGACTTGCCCACAGTGTCACCCGCACCGGTCACTGCACAGGTGATGAAGACGTCAGGCATCGCAAATTGTCTCACAGCCCGCCCGGATGGCCGGTCCATCTGATCGGCACCGTGCAGTCGTGTACTGAGTCGCCTGTGCGCCGGTCGCTCAGATGCCTTCGGCAGCGGCGAGACCTTCGGGATCGACGTCCTGGCCGGCCGCCATGGCGGCGAAGATCTCGGGCGGTTCCTGCCAAGGATCAGCCGGGCTGCCGGCTCTGGCCGCCTCAATTGCCTCCCACACGCGCTGGGGGTTCATCGGCATGTCGATATGCCGGACTCCCAGATGCGCCACGGCATCGATCACCGCATTCTGCAGCGCCGGCGTCGACCCGATCGTGCTGGCCTCGCCGATGCCCTTCGCTCCCAGCGGGTTGAGCGGCGAGGGCGTCTGGGTGCTGTGCACCTCGAAGCTGGGGAACTCGGCGGCCGACGGGAACAGGTAGGTCATCAGCGTGCCGGTTTGCGGGTTGCCGTCGGCGTCGAACACCACTTCCTCGTACAGCGTCTGCGCTGCGCCTTGGGCGATGCCGCCGTGCTGCTGGCCCTGAAGCAGCAGCGGGTTGATCACCGTGCCGGCGTCGTCGACCGCGATGTGGCGCAGGTAGTGGATTTCGCCGGTGTCGGTGTCGACCTCCACCACCGCGACGTGCGCGCCGAACGGGAAGCTGGCCTCGCCCTGATCGAAGTCGAGCTGCGCTGCGAGCCCCGGGTCGATGGGCTCGCCCCGTTCGGCCGCATTGCTCTCGGCCTCGGTCGGGTCGCCGAGCAGTGCATCTGGTGCATCGTCGACCGCCGCGGCCAGCTGTGCCCAGTCGACGGATCGGGCCGGCACGCCGGCCACGCTGAACGTGCCCACCGCGGCGTCGAGCACGATGTCGTCGACGCTGGCCTCGAGCAGGTGCGCCGCCAGCCGCTGGGCTCGATCGATGAGCACGTCGGTGGCGTTGGCGACCGCCGAGCCGCCCACCTGAACCGAGCGCGAGCCGCCGGTGCCGCCGCCGCGCGGCACGAGGTCGGTGTCTGACTGGATGAATCCGATGCGCTCCACATCGATGCCGGTACGGGCCGAGACGATCTGGGCGAAGGTCGTGTGATGACCCTGCCCATGAGCGCTGGTGCCGACGCGGATGGTGGCACCGCCGTCGGACTCGATACGCACCGCAGCGAACTCGCTGGTCAGACCGCCGGCGGTGATCTCCACGAAGCTGGCGATGCCGATGCCGAGCTGGCGCACATCGCCGCGCTCGCGCCGGGCGCGCTGTTCGGCTCGCAGATCGTGGTAGCCGGCGAGCTCGACGGCACGCCGCAGGGGCAGGGCGTAGTCGCCGCTGTCATAGGTGACGCCGGTGAGCGTGTCGAAGGGGAAGGCATCGGGGGAGATGAAGTTGCGCAGCCGGATGTCGATGGGATCGATGCCGGTCTCGATGGCGGCCTGATCGACGAGCCGCTCGAGCAGGGCGGCCGCCTCGGGCCGCCCGGCGCCCCGGTAGGCGCCGGTGGGCGTCGTATTGGTGACCGCCGTGGCCACGTCGAACCGGATTGCGGGAAAGGCGTAGGTGCCGTTGGACATCCGCTTGGTGCCCGCTGGCAGCATCGTGCCGATGTTGGGGTAGGCGCCCGTGTCGCCCACCAGGCGCACCCGCAGCCCGGTGAACGTGCCGTCGTCGCGCACGCCGAGCTCGGCGTACTGCACCTGCGCGCGGCTGTGCGCCAGCGTGGTCATGTCCTCGCTGCGCCCCGGCGTCCAGGTGACCGGGCGGCCCAGCCGGTCGGCCAGCGCCGCCACCACGGTGTGCTCGTGGTACAGGCCGGCCTTGGCGCCGAAACCGCCGCCGACGTGGGGAGCGATGACACGGAGGCGCTGGGCATCCCAGCCGAGCGCGCCTGCCAGCTGCATCTTCGTGAGGTGCGGCATCTGCGTCGCGCAGTACACGGTCATGCGGCCGTCGTCGCCGGGCACGGCTGCACACGAGTTCGGCTCGAGCGGCACTGCGGCGATCTTCTGGTTGACGTACCGGCCCCTCACGACATGTGCGGCGCCGTCGAGCGGGTCGACGCCCGGCGGGTCGGTGATCTCGGTGGCGACGTTGTTGGGCCGCCCGTCGAAGAGCGCCGGCGCGCCGGGGGCGAGCGCAGCTTCGGCATCGGTGGCGGCGGGCAGCGGCTCGTAGTCGACGGCCACGAGCTCGGCGGCGTCGACGGCCTGGACCAGGGTCTCGGCCACGACAACGGCCACCGCTTCGCCCACGAAGCGCACCTTGCCGTCCGCAAGCGGGGCGCGGGCGAACTCGTCGGCAACCTTGACGAACCCGTGGTGCGGGGCCACACCGAGCTCTGCTGCGGTGACGATCTCGATCACGCCAGGCGCCCGGCGTGCCTCGCTGGTGTCGATGCCGCCGATATGCGCGTGGGCGACAGGGGAGCGCACGAATACCGCGTGGCATATGCCGTCGGCGTCATGGTCATAGACGTAGCGACCGCCCGCGGTGAGCAGCTCGGGGTCCTCGCTGCGTCGTACTTCGTTGCCCAGGATCGATCCGGCCATGGGCGGCGAGGCTATCTACGGGCCGTCACACCAGTCCGGACGAGTGCGGTCGTTGCGCTGCCGCCGTGACCGGCGGCACTGTGCCGTACGCTGCCGCCGTGACCGGCGGCGACGTGTACACCCACGGCCATCAGCCCGCGGTGGTAGCCCAGCATGCGAGGCGCACCGCCGAGGACTGCGCAGCGTTCGCGCGTCACGTCATCGAGCCCGACTCCCGGATCCTCGATGTCGGCTGCGGTCCGGCCTCGATCACCGTCGGCTTGGCTCGATGGGCTGAGCGCGGCCACGTCACCGGCATCGAAGTGACCGACGAGATCTTGGCGACTGCCGCGGCCACGGTCGCTGAAGCCGGCGTCGAGAATGTGACGCTGGCCAACGAGTCGGTGTACGAGCTGCCCTATGACGACGGTGCGTTCGACGTGGCGTATGCGCACCAGGTCTGCCAGCACCTGTCCGACCCGGTGGCGGCGATTTCCGAGATGGCCCGTGTGGTCCACCCCGGCGGCTGGGTGGCGGTGCGCGATTCGGACTACTCGACGATGCGGGGCTATCCCTCGAGCACCGAGATCACCCGCTGGCGGGAGGTGTACCGGCAGGTCTGCCGCCACAACAACGCCGAACCCGATGCCGGCCGGCATTTGTTCGCGTGGTTCCGCGCTGCGGGCCTTCCCGAGGTGCAGATGTCGGCGTCGGTGTGGCAGTTCTGGACGCCCGAGACGCGGCGCAACTGGGGCTACTCATGGGCCGATCGGTGCCTGAACACAAGCTTCGCTCGTCAAGCCGTCGACTACGGCTATGCGACGTCGGCCGAGATGGAACAGATTGCCGCTGGCTGGCGAGTATGGGCCGACCATCCAGACGGCTACTTCCACTTCATTCACAGCGAGGCACTGGCGCAGGCCACCTGAGCCCGCAGCGCCTTGCTCGCTAGGCGCCGCCTTCGTACTCCTTGAGTGCCAAATCCAAATCCCGGGCATCGGGTGGGTCTGCGCCTGCACGTGTGCAGGTGAGTGCCGCTGCCACAGCCGCACGCTCTGCGATGGCTCGCCATTGCCGCAAGTCGAGCGCAGCGAAGGCAGTCCGGTCGGCGCCGAGCCGCTCCCACAACGAAGCCAGCACAGCGCCCACAAACGCATCTCCGGCGCCCACCGTGTCGACGACGTCAACCTGAGGGGCAGCAACCTCGAGCTGGCCCTCCGCGGTGTACACGGTGACGCCATGGCCGCCGCGGGTGATGATCACCGTCGCTATCCGGCCGGCAAGCAGCTCTGCGGCGCAGTCCTCGGCGGCACGCCCGGGCCAGATCCACTCCAGGTCCTCATCGGAGGCCCGGTAGAGATCGCAGACACCCAGCCAGCGCTCGTGGAAGCGATGCCACCGGTCTCGATCCTCGATGATGGCGGGCCGGACATTGGGGTCGAGCGAGACGAGGCCGTCGTGACGCTCGGCAAGCGAGGCCAGGACGTCGGCGGTGCGCCCGCGGAACATGCCGAGCGTGCCCCCGTGCACTATGTGCGGGCCCGGCCCGAGCGCGGCCAGATCGGCCGACCCGAGTGCGGTGTCGGCGGTGTTGCTTCCTTCGAACCGGAACGACGGGTTCGGCGTGAGGCTGATGATGGCTCGCGCCGTGGCTTCGGGACCTCGTTCGGATGCTCGCACGTTGACTTGGTTGCGCTGCAGGTGCTTCCAGATGAGCTCTCCGCCGGCGTCGGTCGACACCCGGCCGACAAACGCGCTCGGCGCACCCAGTCGAGCTGCCGCGACGGCGGCATTCATCGGTCCGCCGCCGGGCACTGAACGGCGTTCATCGCCGTCGAGCACGTCGACCAGTGCTTCACCGCAGCACACGATCACGAAGCAAGTCTGGCCCCTGCGTCTCGTCAGCGACCGCTTCGGAACGGCAAGACTGTCCGCCGTGGACAGCACGATTCCCGACAACTACCCCGCATTGGTGGAACGGGCCGCAGCAGCCTTCGGTGACACCGAGGCGATTCGCGACGGCGACATGTCTATGACGTTCGCCGAGTTGGCTCAGCGCACTTCCGCATGCGCAGCGGCACTCGTGGCCAATGGCCTCAAGCCGGGTGACGCCGTTGGCCTGTGGGCGCCGAACGCATGGGAGTGGGTGATTGCGGCCATGGGGACGCTGAGGGCGGGCGGCGTCATCGTGCCGGTCAACACCCGTTTCCGGGGCCGCGAGGCGGCGTACGTGCTCGATCGGGCGCGGGCGAAGCTGCTGTTCACCGTGGTGGGGTTCCTCGGGTACGACTACGTGCGCGACCTCGAGGCCGCCGCGGCCGAAGGTCACACCATCGATTCGCTCGAACGCACGGTGATCCTGCGCGGTGACACCCCGCCGGGCACGACCTCGTTCGAGGACTTCGTCACCGCAGCGACGACCGAGGGACACAAAGAAGCCGCCCGCCGTGCTGCGGCCGCTACCGGCGACGATCTCGGGTTGGTGATGTTCACCTCCGGCACGACGGGGCTGCCCAAGGGCGTCATGATCCGGCCCGGGGCGATCATTCGCGGCTTCAGCCAGTACGCCGACGAGCTGAGCATGCGGTCCGGCGATCGCATGCTGGTCATCAACCCGTTCTTTCACGCGTTCGGATTCTGCGGCTCGATCACGCCGTGCATCGTGAGAGGGGCCACGATCCTGCCTCATCCCGTATTCGAGGTTGAGGCTGTCCTCGAGCGGATCCAGTCCGAACGGGTGACCGTGCTGCCGGGCCCGCCTGCGATCTTTCAGTCGATGGTCAACTTCGCGGGACTCGACCGGTACGACATATCCACTTTGCGCTCGGCGATCACCGGAGCGGCGGCGATTCCGGTGGAGACGGTGGTGGCGATGCGTGAACGGCTCGGCTTCGAGACAGTCATCACTGCGTTCGGCATGACCGAGACGCACGGTCTGGCCACGATCTGCTCGGCAGGCGACCCGCCGGAGCTGGTGGCCTCCACGAGCGGGAAGGCGCTGGCGGGCATCGAGCTGCGCGTGGTGGATGACGACGGTCGAGACGTGCCGGCCGGCGAGCCGGGCGAGCTGCTGGTGCGCGGCTACTGCGTCACCACCGGCTACCTCGACGATCCCGAGCAGACCGCCAAGACCATCGACGCTGACGGCTGGCTGCACACCGGCGACATCTGCGTGATGAACGAGCTCGGCTACATCGACATCACCGACCGCAAGAAGGACATGTACATCAACGGCGGCTTCAACGTGTACCCCGCCGAGGTGGAGAACGTCATGTCCGAGCATCCCCAGATCGGCCAGGTGGCGGTCATCGGCGTGCCCGACGAGCGGCTCGGAGAGGTCGGCGCCGCATTCGTGGTGCCGTCGCCGGCTAGCGCTCCTGAAGCCGATGCGCTGCGGGCGTGGTGCCGGGAGCAGATGGCCAACTACAAGGTGCCCCGATATTTCTGGAACGTCGAAGCGCTGCCGCTGAACCCGTCGAACAAGGTGCTCAAGACCGACCTTCGCGAGCTGGCCGCCGAACGTCTCGGCGCCTAGCGCAGCTGGCACGGGCGCGGCGGCGCCCCGGCTAACGCTCCTGAGCCGATGAGCGCTGCCGGGGCGTCGCCCGGACCGGTCCGGGCGGCGGGACAGCCCGGGCCGATTCGATCTACTGCAGGCGCCGGGCGGCGTCGATCAGCCGGGCCAGCTCAGCCACGTCGTCGCTGCCCCGGAAATCTCGAGCGACGGCGTCGGCTTCCCTGCTGAGGATGCGCATGGACCAGTCGTCCACGAACCAGCTGTCGCGCAGCACCTCGGCGAACTCGGCGGCCACGGCAGCCAGCCGGAAGTGCCGGTCGGCATCGTCGAAGCTGCGGTGGGTGTCGCGGGGCCTGATCGTGGCCGATGTCTCGGTGATCCGCTCGCTGGCCGGACGCTGGTAGCGCAGCGTCACCTTTGCCAGCGTCTCGCTGCTGCGACGGCTGCGGCTGTCGAGCTCGACCAGCGCCAGCTCGTACAGCGCAGTGGCGCTCTGGCCGATGGCGACCTCGCCGGCGTCGACGGCGTCATTGCGGAAGTCCCGATCGGCCACGTCGCGGTTCTCGAAGCCCAGCAGCCGGTAGGCGGCCACGGTGTCGGGGTTGAAGATCACCTGCATCTTGGCGTCGCGGGCCGCAACCGAGACGAACGAGGTGATGTCGCCGCCGAGCAGCCGCCGCGCCTCGTCGTGGTTGTCGATGTAGTGGTAGGAGCCGTCGGCCCGGTTGGCGAGCTGCTCCATCAGCTCGTCGTTGAACGGGCCGAGCCCGACGCCGATCGTGGACAGGCCGATGTCGGAGCGCTCGCCGAGCTGGCGCAGGATCCGGTCGGTCTCGGTGGCGCCCACGTTGGCCACGCCGTCGGAGAACAGCAGCACGAGCACATGGCGTCCCCGGCTCGCTTCGCTTTCGGCCATGCGGAAACCGGTCACGAGGCCGTCGGCGACGTTGGTGCTGCCGCCGGGCCGCACATCTCGCTGGATGCGTCGCATCAGGTCGTCATGGTTGCGGCCGGCAGCGGACGGCCTCGCAACCGTGCGGGCGTGGTCGTCGTAGGCCACCACACCCACCCGGGTCTCGGGCTCGAGGCCTTCGAGCAGCAGGTCGACGGCGTCATAGACCAGCTCGATGCGCCGGGTGCGGTAGTCGCCGGTGCCGGTTTCCTGGTTCATCGAGCCCGAGCTGTCGAGCACGAGGATGATGCTGTCGGGCTCCACGGCGTCGGACACAACGTGCGGTGCCTGCACGCCCACCCGCAGGAGCAGGTCGCCGTCGTCTGCGAACGGCGACGGCGCGGCATCCACGTTGATCGTGAACTCGTCGATCTCGTCGGGGTAGCCGCCGTCGAAGTAGTTGACGAACTCCTCCACCCGCACGGCTTCGAACGGCGGAAGCTGGCCGCCGTCGAGGAAGTTGCGGGCGACGGTGTACGACGCCGTGTCGACGTCGAGTGCGAACGTCGAGAAGGGATCGTCGGCGGTGTCGACGAACGGGTTCACGCCGTAGTCCACGAAGTTGTCCGGGTCGATGTGGCGTCGACGGGGCGGCTCGTAAGGCTCATGGTCGGGCTCTGGGGCTGACTGCGCTGACCCGGCTTGCGACAGTCCGCCGCCTGAGTACTGGCCTCCCGATTCGTCCGACATTTCCTCCTCGGCCGATCCGCCGGCGATGGCCGCCTCGATGTCCTCTTCTGCGGCTGCGCCGCCGAGCGCCCCCGATTCCTCGTCGTCGGCCATGTCCTCGGAGTACCGGGTCGTATCCGGACGTTCCCGACCGCTCGAGGCAGCGGCCGTCGTCTGAGTGATTGCGTCGCCATCCGGCGTCGCCGCTGTCCCGTCGGCATCGGTGTCGGCCGACGTGCATGCCACTGCTGCCAAGCAGAACGCCAGCAGGACGGCGGCGATTCGCCAAGCGAATCCGCGGGTTCGTCTCGGTCGGTCCGGTGTGCGGAAGTGCAACATGTCAGTCCCCCTTGTGTCAGTTGCCTTCGGCCGCTCGAACCCTGCAGACGTGCTGCGGGACGTGCGACTTGATGGCCCGACGCCGGTGCGGGGGAGTGCGTTCCGCCTATGTCAGAGGAGCAACAGCGTTGTCACGGAGGCGCAAATTTCGACGATGGTCCGACACAGGTACGCAACAGAACGCAACCCTCGTGCCTGCGCGCCCAAGCCGGGAGAACGGTTCAGATCGTGTCGAAGACCGCCGGAGCCGGCCGGAGGCTCAGTCTTGTTTCGACTTGCCGGCGGCCTTCTGCTTCTTCTTCCAGATGCGGACCTCGGCCAGCGCGTCAGGACCGTCGATGTCGGCCACCGAGCGCGGCTGGCGGTCGGCGAACGGGCCGGCCGCGGCCTTCCAGCCGCGGGGCGCAACGCCGAAGCGCTTGGCCAGGATCGCTACGAAGATCTTCGCCTTCTCGTCGCCGTAGCCGGGGAGGGCGCGCAGCCGGTCGTACAGCGCCTTGCCGCTGCGCACATCGGCCCAGATGGCGCCCGCGTCACCGTCGTAGTGCTCGACGAGGTGGCGGGCCAAGTCGCCGCAGCGCTTCGCCATCGACCCGGGGAAGCGATGCACCGCTGGCTTGGTCTTGAAGGCCGCCTCCAGTTCATCGGGATCCATCTCGGCGATGGAGGCAGGCGAGAAGCGGTCACCCAGCCGTTCGGCGAGCAGCGCCGGCCCTTTGAAGGCCTTTTCCATGGGGATCTGCTGGTCCAGCATCATCCCGAGCAGCAGCGCAAACGGGTCGTCCAGCACCAGCTGATCGGCCACCGGATCGCCCGTGACCGCCAGCGTCCCCCGGCTGTCGCCCATACTGCTTGCCATGCAGCCGCACGCTACCGCCACTGAATTCGAGTGGCAGTACCGCCACGCGGCCACAGCGGCCAGAATGCGGCAAATGGGGGAGTGCGTGTTCTGCCGGATCGTGGCTGGTGCTGAGCCGTGCCACGTCGTCTACGAGGACGAACGCCATCTTGGATTCTTGGACATCTTCCCCAACACGGAGGGCTTCAGCGTGGTGATCACCAAGCAGTGCTTGCCCAGCGACATCGCACGAGCAGACGATCACGTCGCTGCGGGGCTGTTCGAGGCAGCGCGCCGGGTTGCTGTCAAGATCGCTGCTGCGTACGACGATGTCGACCGTTGCGCGATTGCGTTCGAGGGCATGATGATTGATCACTTGCACGCCAAGGTCATCCCGTTGCATCGGACTGCCGGCCTGCAGCCGAGCCCCGAGTCGGGAACGACGGCCCGTGGTGACCGGTACTTTGAGGCGTACCCCGGCTACGTGACCACCGAGATCGCAGCCAGTCGGGCCAACGACGAACACTTGGCTGCCGTTGCTGCCAAGGTCAACTCGCAGGACAGGCGTTGATGGGCGAGGCGATTCCCTTTCCGCAGACGCAGCCGCGGGGCTACGAGTGGCTGGACGGCGAGCCGGCGTTCGATCCTGTCCGGCATCTGCAGCTGGAGGAACCCGCCGAGGTGCTGATGCTGGCCGACCTCGGCTACGACGCCGCCGAGGTTGCCACGAAGGCCACACCGGTGGCGCTGTCGTCGCCGTTCCGGATGCTGAGCGACGAGGGTGCGGCGATCATGCTGGAGACCGCCCGGCGGCTGCGCTGTTTCATCCGCCCGGCGGGCGAGCGCATCGAGCGGACTGTGCGCGGCGGCTGCTACCGCTCACGCTGGCTGCGCGATCTCTGCCTCAGCCCCGAGGTGACAGCGCACCTCGAAGCGATCTACGGCATCGAGATCGCCCCGCATCCGATGCCGGTGCACCTCGGCCACATCAACTATGAGCCGTCGCGGATCGACGTGGGCATCGACAAGTGGCATCACGACACGTTGCCGCTCGACTACGTGCTGGCGGTGACTGATCCTGCGCAGGTTGCCGGCGGGCGTTTCGAGTGGTTCGGGGGCACCAAGCACGAGGCCGCAGCGCTGGCCGAGGCTGGCGAGCAGGTCCCGACTGAGCGGACCGTCGCTCCCGAGTTTCCCGGACCGGGCTATGCCGTGGCGCTGCACGGCGACATGGTGGTGCACCGCGCCGGCCCGCTCGACGAGATGTGCGAGCGCATCTCGATGGTGAACGGTTACGTGGCGACCGGTGCCGCTGTCGACGAGCAGAGTCGCACGTCCGACCTGATCGGCATCGACGACCCAGAGACGCTGTGGACCGAGTGGGCCAAGTTCGCGGCATGGCGGAGCAAGGATCGCCTGGCGCATCTGATCGACGAGCTGGAGTTCACCTCCGACCGCGACGCCGTCATCGCCCAGTTCGAAGGCGCGATCGGTGATGCGCAGCGTGCCGTCGAAGAGATGCGCGCCGGTGAGAAGGGCCTGCTGCACTACGGCGACTGACCGTCCGGACTCGCAGCAGAGCGGGCTGTTGCGGCACTGCGAGCGGCCCCTCGGCTCAGCGGCAACCCCGCGGTATTGCCGAAGCGTGAATGGTTGCAGCGTTGAGGCCCGGTTGCGATGGCGCGCAGCGAGCGGTTGATTTGCGATGCTGGCGCGATGCAAACGCAGATGCTCATTGGAGGACGCTGGCACGGCGCCGCAGGCGGCGAGCTGATCGACGTGCTCGATCCGGCGACCGGCGACGTTGCCGCCGGCGTCGCGGCGGGGACGCCAACCGATGCGGTCGCCGCGTGCGACGCGGCTGCCGCAGCGCAGCCCGGCTGGGCGGCCACGGCGCCTCGCGTCCGCTCGGAGATCTTGCGCGACGCCCACCGGATCCTGATCGAGCACACCGACGAGCTGGCCGACCTCATCACGCTGGAGAACGGCAAGCCCCGCGCCGACGCCATCGGCGAGGTGGCCTATGCCGCCGAGTTCTTCCGCTGGAACGCCGAAGAGGCGGTGCGCATCCACGGCTCGATCAGCGTCGCCCCCTCGGGCGCCAACCGCATCATCACCCGTCACCCTCCCGTCGGTGTCGTGGCGATGATCACACCGTGGAACTTCCCTGCCGCGATGATCACCCGCAAGCTCGCCCCGGCTCTCGCAGCGGGCAACGCGGTGGTCATCAAGCCGCCCCGGGAAGCGCCGCTCACCTCGCTGCGAGTAGCGGAGCTGCTGGGCGAGGCCGGTGTGCCGCCCGGCGTCGTCAATCTGGTGCCCACGGCCGACGCCGGGGCCTGGCTTGACGCCGTCGTCGACCACCGGGCAGTGCGCATGCTGTCGTTCACCGGCTCCACCGAAGTCGGCCGTGTCCTTCTGAAGCGCTGCGCCGACCGGGTGCTCAAGGTGGTGATGGAGCTGGGCGGCAACGCCCCATTCGTCGTGTTCGCCGACGCTGACCTGGAAGCAGCCACGGCTGGCGCCATGGTCGCCAAGATGCGCCACTCCGCCGAGACCTGCACCGCCGCCAACCGCTTCTTCGTCGAAGCGCCGGTTCACGACGAGTTCGTCGACCGACTGGCAACGGAAATGAGCGCCATGAAGGTCGGCAACGGCAGTGATCCCGATGTCACCTGCGGCCCGATGATCAACGCAGCCTCAGTGGAGAACATCGACCGCCTGGTCCGCTCAGCGGTCGACGGGGGAGCGACTGCGGTCACCGGCGGCGCTGCCATCGACGGTCCGGGTTTCTTCTACGAGCCGACCGTGCTCGGTGGCGTCGAGCACGGCGCGCCCATCACTCGTGAGGAAATCTTCGGCCCAGTGGCACCGATCTCCAGCTTCACCGATACCGACGCCATGATCGCAGCCGCCAACGACACCGAGATGGGCCTCATCGGCTACGTGTACACGCAGGACTTGGCGAAGGGTCTCGCGGTCAGCGAGCGCATCGAGGCCGGCATGATCGGCCTGAATCGCGGTGCCGTGTCGGACCCCGCGGCGCCCTTCGGCGGCATGAAGCAGTCGGGCCTGGGCCGCGAGGGCGCCAGCGAGGGCATCTACGAGTTCTGCGAGACGCAGTACATCGCCGCCGAGTGGTAGGCGGTGCACGCCCGCGCCGGGACGGCGCCGACGCTCAGTCGAGGAAGCTGGGATCTCGCTCGAGGACCTTGTCGTAGATCGGCTGGTAGCTGAACCAGCCGGCCAGTGGGCTGCCCGTCTGCGACGCCGTGAGCTTGGCCGATTCGTGGCGGATCGGGATCGGCGTGCCAGCCGCCTCAGCCAGCAGCTGGCTCTGGCAGGTGCGCTCCATGGTGATGAACCACCACGCAGCTTCGTCCACGGTCTGGCCGACGGTGAGCAGCCCGTGGTTCTGCAGGATCACCGCCTTGCAGCTGCCGAGCGCCTGGCCGATGCGCTTGCCTTCGGAGGTGTCGAGCACCACACCGGTGAAGTCGTCGAACAGGGCGTGGTCTTCGTAGAAGGCGCAGGCGTCCTGGGTGAGCGGGTCCAGCAGGCGTCCCAGGCTCGACCACGTCTTGCCATACAGCGAGTGGGTATGCGCCGCGGCGATCACGTCAGGCCGGGCCTTGTGCACTTCGCTGTGAATGGCGAAGGCCGCCTGGTTCAGCGGGTAGCGCCCTTCCACGATGTTGCCGTCGTGATCCACCAGCAGCAGGTCGGACACCTTGATCTGGCCGAAGCCCACGCCGAACGGGTTGACCCAGAAGTGGTCGGTCCATTCGGGGTCGCGTGCGGTGACGTGGCCGGCCACGCCCTCCTCGAAGCCGAACAGCGAGAACGCCCGGTACACCGAAGCGAGGCGCTCCTTGCGGTGCTGCCGCTCGGCTTCGATCGTGTCGAACGTCGGCGCCTGCGGGATCGGGATCTCGGTGAATGGGTCGGCGGTGGCATCGGTTGTGGTCGTCACGAGGGACATCGTACGACGCTCGGGCCGCGGTGACCGGGGAGCAGCCCTGGTCGTCGCTGCGCCCGCATCGGCTCCACTGCGCCCAGCGCGGTGCATCGGGCGGACTGCCGAGCCGTCCACCTACAGTCGCGCCGGTGAGCACATATGCAGTAGCCCGAGACGGCAACGCCCCGGGCCGCTGCCTCGACGGTGTGCGGGTCGTGGAGCTGACCACCGGCATCGCCGGGCCGTACGCCGCGCGCTTCCTCGCCGATCAGGGCGCCGATGTGGTCAAGGTGGAGCCGCCCGGCGGCGACCCGTACCGCGCCGATCCCGGCTTCCACGCGGTAAGCCGCAACAAGCGCTCCCTGGTGCCTGACGGCGTCGAATGGGAACGCGCGCTGCTGCCTGCTGATGTCGACGGGCCACCGGCGTCGCTGCCCGGCATCCTGCGGCCGACGGCGGCGTCGATGACAGCGCCGTTGCTGGGTGGCTTGCTTGCCGGCGCCGACGTCGTGTTCGTGCCCGACGCTCCGACTGCCGCGGCCGTGCGGCGACATGCTTCAAGCGCCGTGATCATCTCGTGCCCAACGTGGGGCAACCAGGGACCGTACGCGACCCGTGCCGGCACCCCGTCACAGGTAGCCGCCGTGACCGGCATCGGCTGGAACCAGATCAGTTACTCCGATGGCCCTGTCGAGTTGGTGGTGCCGCTGGCCTCCTATGGCGCCGGGATGCTCGGGGCGATGGCAGCCGCAGCGGGTCTGTACGCACGGCGAGCCCACGGGTCGGCACCGACCTACACCGTTTCGGAGGTGTCCGGCTCGGGCGCCATGCAGATCGGCGACTTCGAAGTGCCCGAGATGGCCGACCTCGACCGCGACGGCTCCTGCCCGCTCGGCTCGGCTGGTCGGCTTCCCGTGTACCGGCTGTTCCGGGCCGCCGACGACCGCTGGATGTTCGTGGCCTGCGGCACCTATCCCTTCTACGTGGCGATGCTGCGAGCCATCGGCCGCGAAGACCTGCTGGGCGACGAGCGGTTCCCGGACCCGCCGTGGGGCCTGCTCGATCTCGAGCCGCTGGCGGAGATCACGCCGATACTCGAAGACGCCTTCGCGGCCCGCCCGCTCGACGAATGGTTGGAGATCTTCGGCGCTCACGATGTGCCCTGCCAGCCGACCCAGACCCGCGACGAATTCATAAGCTCAGTGCTCGCGCGGGTCAACGGACTCGACACGACCGTTGAGCATCCTGAAGTCGGCTCGGTGCGCACGCCGCCCCAGCCGATGTGGATCGACGGCAGCGACGAGGTTGCGTTGCAGCCGGCACCGCGGCTAGGCGAGCACACCGCCGCAGTCGAAGCCGAGCTGGAAACAGGTGCATGGCCGGCCCAGCCAGAATCGGAGCCTTGGGTGCCGGGCACCGCACCGCTGCGGAGCGTCAAAGCGGTCGATCTCAGCTCCTTCATCGCGGGACCCGTCATCACCCGCCACTTGGCCATGCTCGGCGCCGAGGTCATCAAGATCGAACAGCCCGGCGGCGATCCATTCCGCGTGCTCGGCCCGTATTTCAACGGCTGGAACCAATCGAAGCGCTCGATCTGCCTCGACCTCAAAGACGCTGCCGATCACGTCGTCATGGCGCAGCTCGTGGCCGGCGCCGACGTCATCGTGGAGAACTTCCGCCCCGGCGTCGCGGCACGCCTAGGCGTCGCCGATGAGGATCTGCGGCGCATCCGCCCCGACGCGGTGCTGGTGAAGAGCCCCGGCTACGGACGTGATGACTCCATGGCTGAGGTGCCGGCGTTCGATCCTCTGCTGCAGGCTCTGGGCGGGATCATGGCGGCGCAAGGCGGCGACGAGGAGCCGGTGTTCCTCACGGTGCCGGTGCACGACGCCGCCACGCCGATGATCGCCGCGTTCGGCGTGCTCTGCTCCCTCTACCGGCGCTTGGCCGACGGCGAGGGCCGGACAGTACGAACGTCGCTCACCCAGACCGTCACTGCAGCACAGGCAGCCGAGTTCGTGCAGTACGAGGGGCGGCCGCCCGCCGAGAAGGGCGGCATGGACTACCGGGGCGCCGGGCCCGAGCGCACCTACCTCGAAGTTTTCGATGCCGACGGCCCCGAGTGGATCTGGCACCAGACGACGCCGGAAGGCACCAGCGACCTGCCGGCCGAGCGGCGCGGCTTCGTAGGCGCAGCGGTCGCACTCCAGAACAGCCACGTCGTGGAGCTGCCCGAGACCGAGTGGGGCCCGATGATCCAGCTCGGCTCACTCGTCGGAGGCATCGACGTGCCGATGCGCCGAGCTCCCTACCTGGACGAGCACCGAACAGAGATCACCGCCGAGCTCGCCACGCTTGGGAGCGCTGGCACGCAGCCTGCGGCGGCCGACTGAGGGTTCCGGCTCGGCTCGAAGAACGCAATCAGCGTCACTACGGTGAACCCATGGCGACGGCGCGACTTGCCTCCGAGGATCTGCCGATGCTGCGCGGCGAGGCGACGTTCACGGCCGATCTGCCGTTGCCCGACGGCTGCCTGCACGCCGCGTTTGTGCGCTCGACGGTGGCCCACGGCGACCTGCGCAACGTGGATCTGCGCGAAGCCGAGCAGGCGCCGGGCGTCGTTGCGGTCTTCGAAGCGGCGGGGCTGGGCTTGGAGCCGCTTGAGTACTACCGGGCCACCACGCTCGGCGGCCAGATGGCCCGGCCTTTGCTGGCCACCGAGCGCGTCCGGTTTGTCGGAGAGCCGATCGCTGTCGTGCTGGCGGACTCGCCCGTGCACGCCCTCGACGCCGCTGAGCTGGTTGCCGTCGAGATAGACGAGCTGCCGGCGGTCATCGACGCCGAGCAGGCCGCAGCCGGCGACGTGCTGCTGTTTCCCGATGCAGGAACCAACGTGGTGCGACCGCTGGATCCCCCCGACGGCGGCGGCTTCCTGTCACCGCCCACGGTGCTCGACGACGCTGCTGCGCCCCCAGCCGCACCCGGTGAGGATCCCTGCGCCGGCGCTCAGTGCGTGGTGGAGCTGGTCTGCGAGAACGACCGGATCACGTCGCTGCCGATCGAGCCGTGCGCCATCGTCGCAACTCCGTTCGAGCTGATCCGGGGCACGCCGCTGGCGCAGGGGGCGTCGCCCAACTGCGAGATCGACATCTGGAGCACCGGCCAAGGCGTGCACAGCGCGCCGTACTTGTACCGGCGCCTGCTGGGCATCCCGGTGACGGCAGTGCGAGTTCGCGAATCGCAGGTCGGCGGGGGGTTCGGCGGCCGCGGCGACCCCGTGCCGGAGTTCTTCGTGGCGGCACGAGCCGCTCAGCTGCTGGAACGCCCGGTGCGCTGGGTGCAGAGCCGCCAGGAGCAGTTCGTCTCGATGCCTTACGGGCGGGGCCAGCGGCACCGCATCCGGATGGGTTTCGACCCCGACGGCCGCATCGTCGGGATCGACGTGGTCATGTGGTGCGACGCCGGCGCGTACCCGCACATGGCACCGATGCTGACGGCGGCCAGTTACCGCCAGAGCACCGGCCTGTACCGGGTGCCGCGATTGCGCTATCGCATCGGCTCCGCGGTCACGAATGCCCCGCCGACCGGTGCCTACCGCGGCGCCGGCCAGCCCGAGGTGAACGCTGCGCTCGAGCGGGCCATCGACGCCGGTGCCCGCAAGCTGGGCCTCGACCCCGCCGATGTCCGCCGCCGGAACCTGCTGCGTGCCGACGAGCTGCCGTTCGACACGGGCACCGGCATCGTGCTCGACAGCGGCGACCCGCACCGTGCGCTCGACACAGCGCAAGAACTCATCGACGTCGAGCGCTGGCAGGCGATGGCAGCCGAACGCCGGGCCGCTAGCAGCCGCTCGGCACTGATCGGGATCGGCTACGGCTGCTACAGCCAGAGCGCAGGCAGCGGCGACGACCCCGACTACGCCTCGATGGAGCTGGGCGCGGACGGGAGCGTGCTGGTGACCTGCGGCAGCCACGGCCACGGCCAGGGGCATCACAGCCTGTGGGCCCAGATCACGAGCGCCCGGGTCGGGATCGCCCAAGGCGCCGTGCGGGTGAATGACGCCGACTCGGCGACATCGTCGTACGGCGGGGTGACCGGCGGTTCGCGCACCGCGTCGGTGCTGGGCAGCCAGATCGCCGAAGCCGCGACCGAATTGCGTGCGCGCATCTGCGAAGTGGCCGGAGAACTGCTCGAAGCCAGCCCCGACGACATCAGTCTCACCCCCGACGGCGCGCACGTTGCCGGCGTGCCATCCCGGCTGACCAGCTGGGCCGACATTGCTGCTGCGGCGCCGGAGGGAATCAGCGCAACCGTCACCGAGCGCAGCGCCGGCGTGACCCATCCCTACGGCACCCACGCCGCAGTCGTGGAGGTCGACGCCGAGACAGGCCGCGTCGAGCTGTTGGCGTTTGCTGCCGTGGACGACTGCGGGCGGATGCTGTCGGAGGCATCGGTCGAGGGTCAGCAGCACGGCGGCGCGGTCGCCGGCATCTCCCAGGCGCTGATGGAAGCGGGGCAGTGGGACGCCGACGGCACGCCCCGCACCACCACGCTCGTGGACTACCTGATCCCGGCCGCCGCCGATCTGCCGCCCATCGACACCGCCCGGCTCGGCACGCCGACCGAACGCAATGAGCTCGGCACCCGCGGCATCGGAGAGAACGGGGCCATCGCCGCCCCGCCCGCCGTTCAGAACGCCGTCATCGACGCCGTTGCCCACCTCGGCGTGACCCACATCGACATTCCCGTCACACCCCAGCGCGTCTGGGAAGCGATTCGAGCCGCTCAATAGCAAAGCAGTGCTTGAATGCAGGCAAGCGACCCCGGAGGCACCCATGGTCGAGCCGGATTTCCTGCACTTCGACACGCTGGCGCTGCACGCCGGCCAGCGGCCCGACCCGACCACCGGGGCGCGAGCCGTGCCGATCTACCAGACCACGTCGTTCAGCTTCACCGACACCGAGCAGGCGGCCAGCCTGTTCAACCTGGAGATTCCCGGCCACATCTACAGCCGCATCTCCAATCCCACGGTGGCCGTGCTCGAGGAGCGGATCGCCGCGCTTGAGGGCGGCGTCGGCGCGGTGTGCACTGCCAGCGGCATGGCGGCGTTCCACCTGGCGTGCGCCACCATCGCCTCAGCGGGCGATCACATCGTGGCCAGCCGCAACATCTATGGCGGCACTCACAACATCCTGAGCCTGACGCTGCCCCGCTTCGGCATCACCACGACGTTCGTGGATCCCCGCGATCTCGATGCGTGGCGCATGGCCATACAGCCCAACACCAAGGTGCTGTTCGCCGAGACGCTGGGCAATCCCAACATCGAGGTGCTCGACGTCCCGGCCGTGGCCGCAGTGGCGCACGAGGCCGAACTGCCGCTGATGCTCGACGCCACCTTCACCACGCCGCATCTGATGCGCCCCATCGAGCTGGGCGCTGACATCGTGATGCACAGCGCCACCAAGTTCCTCGGCGGGCATGGCGTGGCGATCGGCGGCGTCGTGGTGGACGGCGGCCGTTTCGACTGGGCCGCCTCGGGCAAGTTCCCGACGCTCAGCGAGCCGTATGCGGGCTACCACGGCATCGCCTTCACCGACGAGTACGGTCCCCAAGCGCTGTCGATGCGGGCCCGAGCGGAGGGTCTGCGCGACTTCGGCGCCGCCATGAGCCCGGCGGTGGCATTCCACCTGCTGCAGGGCGTTGAGACTCTCCCTCTGCGCATGGACCGCCATGTCGCCAATACCGAGGCGGTGATCGAGTTCCTCACCTCCCACGACGCCGTGAGCTGGGTGAGCCACCCGTCGGTGCCGTCGCACCCCGACCACGAGCTGGCCAAGCGGCTGCTGCCGCGGGGCGCCGGCGCAATCCTGAGCTTCGGCGTCGAAGGCGGCCGCGAGGCCGGACGGCGCTTCATCGAGGCGGTGCGGCTGGCCTCCCATCTCGCCAACGTGGGCGACGCCAAGACGCTGGTGATCCATCCCGCCAGCACCACCCACCAGCAGATGAGCGCTGAGGATCTGGTCGCTGCCGGCGTCGGCGAGGACCTGGTGCGGCTGTCGGTGGGCCTCGAGCACCCGGGCGACATCATCTCGGACCTGTCCCGCGCCCTGCGGGCATCGCAGAAGGGTTGAACCGATGACAGCTACCGAAGCCTTCTCGCTCGATGTCCGCGGTCAGGCCGTCGGTGTGGCCGCCGGGGGCGTGGTTCCCGACGCGGCGTCAGCAGCTGAAGCGCCAGTAGTACTCCTCGTGCATGGCGCAGGCATGAACCGGACGGTGTGGCAGCTGCAGACCCGCTGGTTGGCGCACCACGGCTACACGCCGCTCGCCATCGACCTGCCGGGTCACGGCAACAGCGACGGCGAGCCGCTGGGTTCGGTCGCCGAGATGGCTGCCTGGCTCACCGAGGCCATCGCGGCCGTGCGCGAGCAGCTTGGCTGCGACGAAGTCCGACTGGTGGGTCACTCGATGGGATCGCTGGTGTGCACCGAGGCGGCCGCGGCACATCCCGATGGCATCGCCCGGCTGGTTCTGCTGGGCACTGCCGCCGGCATGCCCGTCCATCCGGCGCTGCTGGGCGCAGCCGAGAACAACGAGCTGCTGGCACCAGAGCTCATGACGGCATGGGGACACGGCAACCGCGCTCACGTTGCTACCAACCCCACGCCGGGATTGTGGATGCTCGGCGGCAGCGTGGCCCTGCTGGAACGGGCCGATGACGGCGTGATCCACGCCGACCTGTCTGCCTGCGCCGCCTACGAGGCCGGCGACGTCGCTGCCCGGGTCCAGTGCCCGGTCACGGTCATCGTCGGCAGCGAGGACAAGATGACGCCGCCCCGAGCGGCCGGGGCGCTGATCGCCGATTTCGCGGACTGCGACGTCGTTCACCTTGCCGGAGCCGGTCACATGATGATGAACGAGGATCCGGCCGCCGTCCGCGGCGCATTGGCGAAGGCTCTGGCCTGAACGGTTCGGCTGCGCCGTGCGTGCGTGGCTGCCATCATGGTCCGGCGGCGATCTGACGCAACCTGCCGCAAAAGGAGCCGGACATGGCAGTCGAGCGATTTCCCGTGGAGGCCTCGCACATCCTGATGTTCGCGAGGTCCATCGGCGACACGAACCCGATCTACAGCGACCCCGAATACGCGGCTGGCACTGAGGTCGGCTCGATCATCGCGCCGCCGACCTTCGCCCAGTCGAGTGCGCAATTCGACCCCGACTACTTCCTGCGCCCCAAACCCGACAAGAAGTGGTTCGGCAGCGGCCGCACCGCCTCGGGCACCTTGGTGCGTGACTTGTCCGAAGCCGATGGCGACGACGTCAAAGACGAGCGTGAGGGCGACAAGCAGTCCGGTGCCGCGGCAGGAGGCCTGCACGCCGAGCAGCACTTCACCTATCACCGGCATCTGAAGCCCGGTGACGTGCTGCACACGGTCACCTACGACGGCGAGCGGTGGGAGAAGCAGTCCAAGCGGGCAGGCATTCTCAAGTTCTCCGAGGCCGTTACCGAGTACCGCGACGAGGACGACGAGCTGGTCATCACGGCCAAGGGCGTCGGCGTCGTCACCGAGAAGGTCATTGAGGACTAGGAAGGAAGACAGACATGGCACTCAGCGCATCGCAGCTCAACGTCGGCGACAGCTACTCCGAGCAGATCGTCGACGACCTCACCCGCACCCAGATCGTCCAGTACGCAGGAGCGTCTGGCGACTACAACCCCGTCCACACCGACGAGAAGTTCGTCACCGAGGTGGCCGGCTACCCGACGGTGTTCGCCCACGGGATGCTCACCATGGGCATGACCGGCCGCATGGTCACCAACTTCGTCGGCGACGGCCGCCTCACCTACTACGGCGTGCGGTTCACCAGCCAAGTGTGGCCAGGCGACACCCTCACCGCCAAGGCCGAGGTTGCCGACATCCGTGACGAGGACGGCCAGAGGGTGGTCGATCTCACCATCACCACCACCAACCAGGACGACCGGCCAGTTCTCACCGGCCAAGCCACCGCCCGTCTCGACGACTGACGGCGCTAGCCCTTCGCCCTTCCGGCGCTGTGTTAGCCCTTCGCCCTGCCGGCGAAGCCGAACAGCTTGCCGGCGACCTTGCGGATCTGGATCTCCTCTGAACCCTCGGTGATCCGGTACCGGCGGTGGTGCCGGTAGATGTGCTCGAACGGCATATGGCGCCCGTAGCCGTTGCCGCCGCAGCTCTGCATGGCCCGATCCGCCGCATCGCAGCAGAACCGGTTGCCGCGGTAGTTGCACATGGCCACCTTGTCGGTGATCTCCATGTGGTCGATGCCCTCGTCCATCTGCCAAGCGGTCTTCCAGATCAGTGCCCGGGTCATCTCGGCCTCGGTGTACAGCTCAGCCAGCGGGAACTGGATGGCCTGGTTCTGCGCCAGCGGCTTGCCGAACGTGGTGCGGTTCTTCACATAGTCGACGGCCACGTCGATGCAGTGCAGCCCGGCGCCCACCGATGACGCCGCTTGGCGGATCCGGTTCTCGTGCACGAACAGCTGCGCCGTCTGCAGGCCCCGGCCTTCGGCGCCCAGGATGTCGTCGTTGCTCACCCGCACATCGGTCAGCCGGACATGGGCGTGGTCGGTGGGCATGTTGAACGTCCACATGAATTTCTCGACCGCAAAGCCGGGTGTGTCCACCGGGACGATGAAGCAGGTGATGCCGTGCCCCTCGCCGGGGTTCCCCGAGGTGCGGGCGAAGATGTAGTCGTGGGTGGCGTGGTGCAGGCCGGTGTTCCAGTACTTCTCGCCGTTAATCACCCACTCGTCGCCGTCGCGCACGGCCGTGGTCTCCATCCAGGTGGCATCTGAGCCATGCAGCGGCTCGGTCAGGCCGAACCCGATGCGGGCCTGGCCTTCCAGCATCCTGGGGATCCAGTACTCCTGCTGGGCTTCTGAGCCGTAGCGCTCCATCATCAGCACGGTTGGGAAGTTGCCGATGATCGAATTCTCGTTCTGCAAGTCGTTGTGCAATCCCAAGCCGCGGCGAGCGAGATGCTCCCGGATGATGGCCATCCCGAGGTTGGTGCCGTCGCTGCCGCCGAAGCGCTTCGGCAGGTGCCAGCGCAGGAACCCCGCCTTGTCGGCCTCCTTGCGCATCCGCACCAGCAGCGCTTCCCACTCGGCGTTGGGCAAGCCCTCGCGTTCCCAGTCTGTGCGCGAGTCCTCTCGCCGGTGGTCGAAGAAGCGGATGTTGTCGTCTTCGTTCTCGATGGGCTTGATGACGTCGTCGATGAACGTGTCCAGGTCGTCGAGCAGCTGCGCGATGTCCGCGGGGATGGTGAAGTCCATGCGCGGCAACCTACCCGGCGGCCTGTGATCCCGCCGAGCCGCAGGAGCCGGTGTGCGAGGATGTGCCACGGAGGTCGAGGCGATGACGACTGCTGAGGCGATGTCGGTGCTGGTGTGGTCGGATTACCTGTGACCGTGGTGCCACTTGGCACGGGCCCGGGCGGTCCGTCTGGCTGAACGGCACAACCTCGACATCACCTGGCTGGCGTACGAGATCCATCCCGAAGTGCCGCTCGAGGGCGTCGATGTCCGCATGAGCTTCGAGCGGATCGCCACGATGGCCGAGGCCGAAGGCATCACGTTCGTGGTGCCCAAGCGCCTGCGAAACAGCGCCAAGGCACACCAGGCCGCGTTGGCCGTCGAGCATGCCGACCCCGACGCCGCCGAGCGCTATCACGACCGGCTCTATGCGGCCTATTGGGAAGATGAGCTCGATGTCGCCGATCCCGATGTGCTGGTCGAATTGGCGTCCGACGTGGCCATCGATCCCGCCGTGCTGCGCCGAGTGGTGGCCAACGACGAGTTGTTGCCGGCACTGCGCGCATCGATGACCCGAGCGAATGAGTGGGGGATCAGCGCCACACCGAGTTGGCTGTTCGACGGTCGGCTCGTGATACCGGGGGCGCAGGACGACGACTTCATGGCCGACGTCATCACGAGACTGCGCGAGCGGCCGGCACCAGCCACCGGCTGAGCGTCGCGCGGCGGCAGGCGTCGCTGCGCCAGTCGACAGCCCGTTCAGCTAGTCGGCAGGCCTGCCGCTCGCTTCGGGTGGCGGCACTACTGGCAAACCGGCCTCGATCCAGCCTTCGACTCCGCCGTCGAGATCGGTTGCCCGCCTGAAGCCCAATCGCTGCAGTTGAGCTGCGGCAAGGCTCGAGCTGTAGCCCTGGTTGCAGAGGATGACGAGGTGGTCGTCGAAATCTGCAGCGGTTCCCTCCGAAGCGCCCGAGTCCGGGTCGAGGCGCCACTCCAGCACCAACTGCCCGATGTGCTCGGAACCTTCGATGACGCCGGTCCTCTCCCGGTCATCTCGCGGCCGTATGTCGATGACCCGCAGCCGTCCGCCCTCGGCGCGACTCGCGGCCGCCATCAGATTGGCCAGCTCAGCAGGAGCGACTCGCTCCAGTCCCGAGCGTGCGTCGTCCAGGAGATGGTGGATCGTCGTGCGCCGTGGATCAGGCATAGCGGGCTTTCGATGATCAGCCGGGGTTGTCGATGAATTCAACCCAGTTGCCGTCGGGATCCTCGACCATGCCGACTACCACGCCAGGTCGGGCTTCCAGCCGTCGCCAGATGATGTTGGCCCCAGCATCCTCGCAGGCGGTCATGACCTCTTCGAAGTTGCCGACGTTGAACGTGAAGTAGCGCAGCCCGGTGGCGCCGGTGATGCCGCCTGTGGCCCCCGTCGGCACGTCGGCCACAGGCACCACGAGCTTGAGCAGACTCTTGTCTGCCCACAGCCGGTGCATCTGGGCGATGCCCACCTGCTCCATGTTGAGCGTCGCCTCGAACTCCAGTCCGAGCACGTCGCGGTAGAACGCGAGCATCTCGTCACCGTTGCTGGTGACGATGCCCAAGTCGAAGCCTTCCTTGGTCGGTTGCAGTGCCACGTTGTCCCCTGTCTGTGTTCGTTCTGCGCTTGATCAGGTTGGTCGGCCGGCGTGCTCAGTCGTAGCTGGCACCGAGGCCGGCGCGGGCGTCGGTCTGGATGCCGTACGGCGGGATCGGGTAGCGCAGACCGTTCCGCGCCAGCGCCTCCATGCCCTCCACAGCAACAACCAGGTCTTCGGGTGTGAGCGCGATCAGCAGCTCGTCTTCCATCACGCCGCCGTAGCGCCGCTCGGCGAAGCAGGGCAGCGACACGCTGGGCTCGCCGGTGCGCAGTGCCCGGCCCCACGAGTCAGCGCAGGCCGATTCGCCCACGCAGCCCCATTCCAGCTTCTTGTACTCGCGCCACTGCAGGCCGTTGATAAAGATGATCATCTGCGCCGGGGTGGCGTAGATCATGCAGACATCGGGCGGGTCAAGCCGCTTCGACGACAGCGGCGAGACCACCATCGCCTCATAGGTGCCGTAGGGCACGAAGTCCATGGCGTGCTGGTGCGCGGAGGCGTCTTCCAGGGTCTCGTACCAAACACCGGCCATGCGGTCGCCCGACAGCCACTTGTCGTCTTGGGGGTGCAGCCCGATCACGGCGCCGCACTGCGCGCCGACCAGGTCGTCCATGGTGATGCCGACGGTCCAGTTCAGCCGGCACGCCATCCCCACGATCTGATCGGTGGTGTGGATGGCGTTGGGGCGGCGCACGCGCGGCACTTCGTTCATCGCCTCGACCGTTTCGAAGAGTTTCATGCCGATCGGCGTCGTGCGGATGCGCAGCACGGCCTGCAGACGCGCCAGCAGCTCGTCCCAGTCGATGGACGCCGTGCGCACGTGCGCTGCGGTTTCGTTCGTTGCGTCGGCGGTGTCGGTCTGAGTCACGGCTGCCCCCTCGTGTGCACGGCGGCCGTGAAGTTCCCGGAGTTTCCGGCTGCCGTGTTCGAACGGTCACGCTAGTTCGGCGACCACTAGCGTGAGCCGCCGAGCGAGCAGAGACTGGGTCAGCAGACCGGGTGATCGGAGACGGGGCAATGGCAGACGGACTGAGGATCGAGCGGGACGGGCGCGTCGGGCTGGTGGTCATGGATCGCCCGCCGCACAACTTCCTGAGCTACCGCCAGGTGCACGACATTGCCGACGCCATGGTGGAGCTGGAAGAGGACATGAGCATCGGCTGTGCCGTGCTGGCGGCCGAGGGCCGCTCGTTCTGCGCCGGCGCCGACCTGGGCGGCGAGGGCGTCGGCGGCGGTGCCGAAGAGAAGGTCGGCGGCAGCGCCACGCTGCAGCTGTACCAAGGGTCGGGCCGGCTCTTCGACGTGACCCTGCCGATTGTCGGGGCCATTCACGGCCCCGCCATCGGCGGCGGCCTGGGCCTGGCGATGGTGCCCGACATCCGCATTACCTGCCCCGAAGCGCGGTTCTGCGCCAACTTCGCCTCGCTGGGCATTCACCAGGGCTTCGGCATGAGCGTGACCATGCCGCTGCTGCTGGGCCCCGAGCGCGCCGCGAAGGTGCTGCTGGGCGCCAAGCGCTACAAAGGCGACGAGGCGGTGGAGCTGGGATTGGCCGACGAGTGCGTGGCCGCCGATCAGGTGCGCGACCGCGCCATCGAAGTGGCGCGTGAGATCGCTGCCAACGCGCCGCTGGCGGTGCGGGCCATCAAGGCCACGCTGCGGCTCGGCCTCGGCGACAAGGTGCGCGAGGTCACCCAGCGCGAAGCCGCCGAGCAGCTCCGCCTGTCCGGCACCGAAGACGCCCGCGAAGGCATGAAGGCCGTCAGCGAACGCCGCCCCGGCAATTTCGTCGGTCGGTAGCCCGAGCATCAGGCCCGTCGGGCACTAGTCCGCGCGGCCGCGCTGCGCGTCCCTGCGGGGGCGGCCCGGCGCGACATGATGGACCTGATGTATCGCTTACGAGTCGCCATCACTGGCATTCGCGGGCTGATCGGCGGGGCGCTGGCCACGAGCTTGCGTGCCGATGGTCACGAGGTCGTCGGCATCTCCCGGCGGCCCGATCCGGTCGGTGCGCTAGCCGCAGATGAAGCAGCGGCCGAGCGAGCAGTCGCGTGGGACGTGGCCGCAGGGACGATTGACGCGTCCGCGCTGGAGGGGTCGGATGCCATCGTCCACCTGGCGGGCGAGAGCATCGGGGGGCGGTGGACGCCGGCGCGCAAGGCGGCGATCATGTCGAGCCGCGTCGATTCCACCCGCCTGCTTGCCGGGGTCATCCGTGAGCTCGACGCCAAGCCATCGGTGTTCGTCTGCGGCTCGGCCATCGGCTTCTACGGCAACCGGGGCGAAGAGGAGCTGACCGAGCGGTCGCTGCCGGGCGACGGCTTCCTGGCCGACGTGTGCATGCGCTGGGAGCGTGCAGCCGTGCCGATTCCCGACGCCGGCGTGCGGCTGGTGCGCATCCGCACCGGTCTCGTCGTGGGGCCCGGGGCCGAGGCCATTAAGCGGATGGCAAAGATCACGCGGCTTGGTGCCGGCGGTCCGCTGGGATCCGGCCGTCAATGGTGGAGCTGGATCAGCCTCGAAGACGAGGTGCGGGCCGTCCGTCACCTCATCGACAGTGACGCCAGTGGGGCGTTCAACCTGACGGCCCCCAATCCCGTCCGCCAGCGAGACTTCCAGCGTGCGCTGAGCGCGGCGCTAGGACGCCCGTCGTTCATGCCGGCACCCCGGTTCGCGATCCGAGCAGCACTCGGCGAGATGGGCCAAGCACTGCTGCTCGACTCGACACGGGTCATGCCCGACGCCCTGACCGACGACGGCTTCGAATTCAGCCACCCCGATCTCCCAGGCGCTCTCGCCGACGCGATCTGACACAGCGCTTCCGCGGTCGCCGGCCGTGAGCAGTACATCCGGCACGCGCATGCGCTCGCGCTGCAAGCGATCGATCGCGTGGGACTGGCCACGCGTGGCCTTCGGCCTTCTAGCGTGACCGGCATGGCACAGAGCGATGGTCCTGGCAGCGGCGCCGTTGGCGCTCTGGGCGTGACGGTCCGGCGTGACCGGTGGGGCATCGCCCATGCTGAGGCGCCGTCGGCCGAGGCTGCGTTCGAGGCGCAGGGCTGGGTGGCGGCCGACGATCGGATCTGGCAGATGGAGTGGGACCGGCGCCGGGCGCTGGGGCGCTGGGCTGAGGTGGTCGGGATGGCCGGTGCCCGGGAGGATGCCTTCTTCCGCCGGCTCGGCATGGCCACGATTGCCCAAGCCGACTACTGGGCGCTGGAGACGCGTGCCCAGGCGATGTGCGAGGCCTATGCGCGGGGCGTGAACCGATGGCTCGCTACACACGAGGACGCGCTCCCGGCTGAATTCGAGCATCACCCAGCCCCGCCGGAACCATGGGAACCGTGGCACTGCGTTGCGGTGTACAAGCTGCGCCACATCTTCATGGGAACCCTCACCCGCAAGCTGTGGCGGGGGCGGATCATGGCCCAAGCCGGCCCTGAAGCTGTGATGGCCACGGTCGGCGACATCGAGGCCGATGCGGCGATGGTGCCCGGAGACGGCCCGCGACCCGATTTGCTGGCTGATGCAGCGAGCGTGCTCGATGCGTGCGCAGCCGACATGGCGGCGCTGGCGGCCGCGATGGACTCCGACGGCGCCTCCAACTCGTGGACGCTCAGCGGTGAGCGCACCGCCAGCGGAAAGCCGCTGCTGGCTGGCGACCCACACCGCGGCATCGAGTTCCCGAACGTGTACCACCAGTGCCACCTCCGCTGCGACGAGTTCGATGCGATCGGGATGGGCTTCCCCGGCGTTCCGGGTTTCCCGCATTTCGGCCACAACGCCGAAGTGGCCTGGGGCATCACCCATGGCATGTGCGACGACACCGATGTGTTCGTCGAGCGCTTCGCAGCGGGCGCTGGCTCGTGGCGGCTGGCGGACGGCACGACCGTTGACTGGCGCCACGAGACGCTGGAGATCCGTGGCGAAGGCACCGTCGAGGTGCTCTGCGGTTCCACACCGCGGGGTCCGGTGGTGCTCGGCGACCCTGCCGACGGCGTCGCGCTCTCGATGCAGTGGACCGGCATGTTCGGCGCCGACACGACGCTGGACGCCCTCTGGCCGATGCTGGTCGCAGGCGCGACGGCCGAGCTGATCGAGGCAGTCCGGCGGTGGGTGCTGCCGGTCAACAACCTGCTGGCCGCCGACCGGGCAGGTTCGATCGCGTTCAAGATCCGTGGGCGCGTCATCGAGCGCTCTGCGGCCAGCCGCTGGACGCCGGTGCCCGGAACCGACGAATTCGCCTGGGATGGACTCGAGCCGGTGCCGTTCGAGGACCTTCCTGCATGGACCGATCCCGAGCGTGGCTTCCTGGTGACGGCCAACAACCGAACCGCCGACGGCGGCCCCTACATCTCGCTCGACTTCGCCGGCCCCAGCCGTCATGACCGCATCTGCGAGCTGCTGATGCCGATGACCAGCGCCACAGCGGCCGACATGAGTGCGGTGCACGGTGACGTCACTTCGCTGGTAGCCCCGAAGGTGCTCGGCTTGATCACGGAATACGCCGTGGAGTGCGGCCATGAGCTGTCCCATGGATTGCTGGACATGCTGGCCGCATGGGATCAGCGCACGACCGCCGATTCGGCTCCGGCAACCATCTACGCGGTCGTCAAGCGCCGGCTTATCGAGGCGATTGTCGAGCGGCTCGGCATCGCCGGCGCCGAGCTCGGCGCTGCCGGATGGCCCCCTGCCGCCGAGGCCAGCCGCATGGCGGCGGGTGCCGCCACGCGCATGCTCTGTGAGCGGAATCTCGACGTCGTGCCGGGGCTGGACAATCCCATCGGACGTCGGATGGCGATCAGCGCCTGCGTGGACGAGACCGCAGCCGAGCTGTCGCAGCGCCTCGGCGACGACCCCCGCGAATGGACGTGGGGACGGGTGCACCGCATGGGCTCGCCGCACCCGCTCGCCTCGGCACTCGCCGCGGCACGGGACTTGCACCCGCCGATCGACGGCTGCGCCGGCGACGGTGACACGGTCCGCCAGGGCGGCACCGCGCCAGAGACCGGCGAGCGAGCCATTCACGGCTCCGTCGCCCGGTACGCATTCGACCTCGGTGACTGGGACAGCTCCGGCTGGGTGGTTCCCCATGGCGTGTCGGGCGTACGCGGCAGCGGCCACGACCTCGACCAGCGGCAGGCCTGGCTGGCCTGCGAGCTGATCCCGATGGCCTACAGCTCGCAAGCTGTGGCCTCCGTCACTGCCCATGAGCACGAGATCTAGACCGGCACCGCATCTATACCGCTGCGCCGGCTCCATCGCCTGGTCAGCGTGAGCACAGACGCTGCGCCAGTCATCCGTCGGCACCGCCTGTCGTCAGAGGCTGAGGCCTACAAGGCGCGACGCAAGCCATCGGTGCCGATCACGATGCCCGATCTCTCCGACCACGCGGCGGTGGCGCGCTGGCGAGCCGAGACCAATGCACTCTGGGGCGAAGACGACGATCCGCATGTGCCGCACCGGCGGGAGGTGATCGGCGGCGTGGCATGCCTGGTTGCGGGTCCGCCGCCGGATGCAGGTGCACCGATGATGGTCTATGCACACGGCGGCGGCTACGTGCTGGGCAGCGCGGCGGTTGCAATCCCGATCACAGCGCGTCTCGCGGCCAGCGGTCTGCGTGTGATGTCGGTGGACTATCGCCAACCGCCGGAGCATCCGTTCCCGGCAGCCCTCGACGATGTCTTGGCCGTGTACCTCGCGCTCGCAGGCGACGACACCCCCGTGGCGCTCGCAGGCGACTCATCCGGGGGAGCGCTCGCGCTCGGCGCCGCTGTGACGGCCACCGCTCGAGGCTCTCAGCCAGCAGCGGTCGCGCTGTTCAGTCCGTTGCTCGACCACGCTGCGGTGCCCGGCAGTTCTCTCGTCGATGACGAGGGAAGCCGCCTCATCGACTGCTACGCCGCCGATGCCGACCCTGCTGACCCTCGCCTGTCTCCGCTGCGGGCCGATCTCAGCGGGTTGCCTGCGGTGCTCGTCCAAGCGGCCGCCGATGAGCCGCTCGCCTCTCAGGCGGTCGAGATGCAAGCTCGCGCCGCGGCCGTGGGCACCAGCGTCACGCTCCAATTGTGGGAGCACCTCTGGCACACCTGGCACTACCACGACCTGCCAGAGGCCGACCAAGCCCTCACCGAGGCTGCCACCTACCTGATGAGCGGGGCTCAGTCAGTGCCACATCGTGCGTAGCTGTCCAGTCGGATTCGCGTTCCGAGCGAAGGTGGAGAGCGTCCAGGCAAATTCAGAGTGAGTTCGGTCACAGTTCTGCAAGACTGTCGCCAGGTCCCCGGATCACTTCACCGGCGCTCGTGACAGCTAGGAGCACAGACGCGTGAACGCCAAGACGCTCGACATAATCCGCGGAACGAGCACGAAGCCCGTTGCATCAGAAGCGCTCATCGAGGCGCTGCATCGGGAACCGCGCGCTGGACAGCTCTTCGTCGGTTATCCGGTGATGGCCTCTACAGATGGTCCGATATTCATTGACGCGCTTCTTGTGTCTCCTTCCATGGGGTTGATCTGCTTCGACCTCATCGAGGGTGTCGATACAGGTGATCTTGAAAGGCGACAAGATGACGCATACAGTGCACTTACCGCTCGCCTCTTGCGCCATAGGGACTTGATAGCTGAACGAAAGCTGAGTATTCCAATCTCAACAGCTACCTTTGCACCGGCTGTAACAGAAGGGAAACTCGAGGGAGAGCATCCACTTCTCAATCGCTCGAATATCGACGAGTACTTGACGAAGTTGAAGTGGAAACGCGCAAACGAATCCGTTTACCGCCATGCGCTCTCGGCTCTACAAAACATTACAACTATTCGCCGGCCTGCAGGTGCAAGGCGCAACCCTACTGATGGACCTCGTGCGCAGCGACTTGAGGCGCTCGAGAATTCGATTGCAACTCTAGACCGTAGCCAAGGCACAGCAGTCATCGAGACGGTCGAAGGAGTTCAGCGAATTCGTGGCCTCGCCGGGTCTGGCAAGACTATTGTTCTTGCACTTAAGGCTGCATATCTCCACGCCCGAAACCCGGATTGGCGCATAGCTGTAACATTTCACACTCGTTCTCTGAAGGGCTTCTACACGCGGTTGATTCATAACTTCGTTCTTGAGCAGACAGGTGAAGAACCGGATTGGAGCCAGATCCGGGTTGTCAATTCGTGGGGTGCCCCAGGAAACACATCCCGTGATGGCATCTACTATGAATTCTGCCGCACAAATGGCCTTGACTACCTTGACTTTCAGAGTGCTAGGAATCGATTTGGATACGACAACGCGTTCGTGGGGGCGGTAACAGCTGCATTAGATGAAGTCGAGTTGTCAACTGAAACATATGATGTGATACTCGTAGATGAAGCGCAAGACCTGCCGCCCGAATTCTTGCGACTCTGCTATCAGTTCCTGAAGCCACCGAAACGACTCGTGTACGCCTATGACGAGCTCCAAAATCTAACCAATGAGGGTTTGCCAACTGCAGCGGACATCTTTGGCACTGATGATAACGGAAGAGTAAGAGTTAGCTTCGAGCAGGAGAGCGAAGAGTCGGCTAAACGCGACATCATTTTGGGTGTGTGCTATCGGAATCCGCGTCCCATTCTTGTGGCCGCACACGCGCTCGGATTCGGGATATATCGAGACCCACTCGATGAGGACACCGGGCTGGTGCAAATGTTTGATAGGTCGGAACTTTGGGCGGATGTCGGCTATGAGGCGGTGGGGGGAACCATTTCAGCGGGCGAACTAGTAAGGCTTGAACGGAATCCAACGACGAGCCCTCTGTTTCTCGAAAATCACTCCAAGTTGGACGACATGATTCGGTTTGAGCGTTTTGGTGACGAATCACGGCAGGCCATATGGGTCGCTGAGCAAATCAAGGTGAACTTAGTCGTTGATGGTCTGCGTCATGCTGACATCATGATCATCAACACTGATCCTATTACAGCAAGACGTCGACTAGGGCGCATTCGGGCGCGACTTCACGACCTTGGAATTCGAAGCCACATTGCAGGCGTCGATACCGATTCCGACGAATTTCGGCAAGAGGAATCTGTCACATGCACCGGAATCTATCGGGCAAAAGGTAACGAAGCTGCCATGGTGTATGTGGTCAATGCCGATCAGTCATACTATGCAACAGCAAATCTCGCACGAATGCGCAACCGTCTATTTACCGCGATCACACGTAGTACCGCGTGGCTAAGGGTATCGGGAGTTGGATCCGGCATGGAATCTTTGATGGAGGAATATACCCGCGTTTGCAACGAGGATTTCGCACTTGCGTTCGGGTATCCGACAAATGAACAGTTAGCGCAGCTAAAGGTAGTTCATCGCGACATGTCGCATGAGGAAGAGATAAGCCGAGATACAGGTCGCAAGGCGGTCGCCGATCTCATCAAGAACCTCGATGAGGGAATGTTGAGGCTCGAGGATATTTCAAGCCGACAGCGCCAACAGCTCTTGGATCTTCTCGACGAGGCGCGCCGCACCAACTAACGTGACAAGACTGTCTCGACGTGTGGTGGGCGAGATTAACCGCCTAGTAGCTTCCCTGATCAAGAGTGGTCTCGCCGATGATCAGAACAACGCGTACGAAAAACAACAGGGAAGTACAGATTGGTTGGTAAGCATATCTGGCATTAACTACCTAGGTTCGTCGTTAAAGGACGTGCCCTATGTGGAACTCTATGAATCTTTGCGTGAATCTCGCTCGTTCAACGTTCGGATGTTGGATGGTGCGCTAATACAACTAATATATGAGTTTCGAGATTCTGTACTGCTGCGGCATCGGTTGGCGTATTTTCCTTCGCCTGATCTCATGGAATTTCAAAATGACCCTGGCCTATATGAGCAGGAGCGGATCTACGCTGATGTAATTTCCAAATCGACCGTTACGGTGCCCTTACGCTTTGACTTCGACGCTCGACCAGGGGTCCCAGTAAGTGTGCTACATCCAGTTTCGCATCTAACATTGGGACAGTATGATGCTTGCAGGATACCTGTTAGTGCGGGCGTGTCACCGACGGGCTTCTTCTCGTTCTTGTTGCACAGTTTCTACTCAAAGGGAACTCTTGCTGCAGGACTCTCAATTCCGTCTATCACTAAATTGTTCCCGGCTACAATCTCGAGTGCTGAGCAGAAGCTAGTACACATAGGGGTGCCATGTCTGAAACGGTGAGACTGGTCTGGAGCGTTGTTGAAATAACTATCGGCGGCGCGCGATCTGGTCCGAAAAAACGACTCGACCGATAGCGAGCGAGACTGGGTTTCGGCCCCGCGAATACCGTATGCCACAATGGTTGTCGACGGCCCTGGTATGTGTGACACGTGATTTGTTGACTTCGTCCGTGATCTGACTTTAAGGACGGCTCTGATATCGGGAGGGCGTGTGCTGTTGGCTACGCGACAGTCAGGTAATGGGCGTTCCGGTAGGAATTCAAAGTCGGTTCGGTAAATCATCGTGACCTCGGCGCCGGCCCGCACAGATGTCTAACGTTAGGCACCACTACCGCAGACCAGTTGTGCTATCCGATGCGCTATCTCAAACTGACCTTGCACTTATACCCGTGACCCTGCGTTGCTTGGGCACCTGCTCTGACGATGTGCTTAGTTTGTACTACGTATGCTTGGAGTTCGCCAAGGTCCATGTTGCTAGAATCAGTGATATTGAGTTTCTTCTCGCTGGACCACTTATGGTTCTTCGATATCCAAGTGCTGATCCTGAATTTGCGGTCCTTGGTTTCGTCGCTCCGGGCCGTATAGTCAAACCTGACCTCTAGTACCAGATTAGTAGTCGATCGTGGATGCATGACTAATTCACATTCAGTGTTGTCAATGAGTCCCGCTACGGAGTTGGGCTTTATCTCGGTGTCTGCCCCGGCTGCAGCGCATCCAGCCAGGAACAGTAGCGGAAGGAGTTTCGCGATTGACTTCACGATTTTCTTTCGGGTTGGCTGTGTCGTATGAAGGAGCTGGAGGTGGCCTTGTGGCTTGCGCCGATGCACTTCTCTGCGATGCTGGCGTCTGCTGGGGTACCGCCGCTGACGTGAAGTCCGACGAGCCGTGCAGTGAGC
This sequence comes from Candidatus Poriferisodalis multihospitum, assembly GCF_028283155.1. Taxonomy (NCBI): domain Bacteria; kingdom Bacillati; phylum Actinomycetota; class Acidimicrobiia; order Acidimicrobiales; family Candidatus Poriferisodalaceae; genus Candidatus Poriferisodalis; species Candidatus Poriferisodalis multihospitum. The sequence continues at coordinate 52,141 of NZ_JAPYOK010000089.1, forward strand.
CGACGGTTCGGCTGGACGATGCCCGTCATGGTGCGGCCTTGGCATCGGGCACGGCTGCGGTCACGCCCACGGTGTATGTGCTTGCCGCGGCCCAGAGCCGTTCACGCTGGTTTGCCGACTTACGCCAGGGTGAGGGCCGGCGCGATTCGGAGAGTTTGTGCCGGCCATGCCTGCGAGCGTGTTTGCGCTGTCGATGTCCGGCTGCGCAGTGGCATCGGAGCTGACTGCGATAGCCACACCCGCCCGGACAGTCAAACTCAGGCCACGGCCCCGCGCCGTCCCGGAACGCCCTCTTGGAATATGTCCAAGCCGCAGCGGGTAGAGCCATAGGAGCTGAGAGCTGGGCGGCAATCCATCGACGTCGTTCGATTCTCAACGGTGTGTCCCTCTCGAAAGTTGGCCAACAGTACGCGATGTCGTTCGCCGAAAGTGAGGAAATCGCTATAACAAGATCGAGCCTTCGCGTTTTTGTGGGATGGGGCTGCTGGGATCGGTGGCATCAGGTTAGGTGGCGAGGATGCCGCGGGCTTCGAAGTTGGCGTGGTTGGTGA
>NZ_JAPYOK010000009.1:0-3766 GCF_028283155.1 Candidatus Poriferisodalis multihospitum
CAACCCGAGCAGAGACTCTTCAGAGCTGCGTCAGGCACGAGCTTCGCAGCGCCACGGGTAGCGAACCTCGCCGCGAGGGTCGTGGCTCGCTATCCCGGTGCGTCAGCCAATCTCGTGCGAGCTCTCGTCGGTCTGTCGTGTGATCATCCCCGGGAATCACTGCAGCTCTTCGACTCAGAAGAAGACCTGTATGCGACGGTTGGCTACGGGCTCCCAGCTACGGAGAGGGCGACGGACTCGGAACCGCAACGCGTCATCTTGGTGCACGATGGAGAAGTGGAATGCGACTCCGTCGTGGTTCACGAGTTTCCAGTACCCAGGGGCTTCGCGATCGCGGCTTCTGAGAGGTCGATCTCAGTCGCGTTGGCATTCGACCCGCCAGTGCGCTGGCAGCGTCGCGATTACATCGCTGGCCTGATGGAATTGGGCCTGTATCGAAATGTCGATCCGATGCTCCTCGCTGACATGCTCTCAAATCGGGAAGCTGGCGACCTCCCGCGAGACCGCCGATGGCGAGGTCGCGAGCTCAGGCCGACGCAGACCCTGACGGCAGGCTCAACACTTATCGTGCGGCGCTGGGTCGTGGAGTCAGCCCGGGCACTCAATCCAGATGACGGCGACACATATTGGGTGTCGGTGACCCATCGCGCTCGGTCGTGGGCCTCTGGCTTAGCGGAGGCCCCCACGACGCAGCGATACGCCCTTGCAGTCGAACTCTGGGACCGGGAACGGTTGACAAACCTCTACCAAGTCGTCCAGCGACAACTGCAAGTTCGGATTCGACAGCAGGCAAGAGACCTCTCACGATGACCCTGTTCCTGCAGCGGGTCTTCGACTCGTTCGCCAACGGCTCCGCGTACGCAGCCTTGGCGGTGGCGATCTCGATGGTGTTCCGCTCGACCGGGGTGCTGAACCTCGCGCAGGGCCAGATGGCAATGCTCTCCGCGTACATAGCGGTGGTATTCGCTGCAGGGGCGGATCCCGGCGTGGCGTTCTCGGGCTGGCTGACTCCCTTCGCAACGCCGTGGCCGACCTGGGCGGCGGTCGCCGGCGCGGTCGTCGTGTCCGCCGCGGTGGGCGCTCTTCTGGAATACACGGTCATCCGGCCGATGCGCGGCGATCCCGTACCGACCATCGGGGCGACGCTTGGGCTCTACCTGCTCATCGGCGTGTTCGTGGTCAAGCACTTCGGCGGTCGCCAGCGGTTCCTCGGCTCGCCGTTTCCGCAGGAGCACACCGACCGGTTCATCATCGGCGGTGCTCGGCTGTGGTTCGACACCATCGGGCTGACACTCACGATGCTGGCGGCCATCGGCCTGCTCGCGCTGATTCAGCGCACCACCAAGGTCGGCCTCGCGTTCCGGGCGATCACATCCAATCGCGACAGCTCTGCGCTCGTGGGCATCAGGGTGGAGTGGGTGGTGATGGGCGGATGGGCGGTAGCCGCAGCCTTGGGCGGGCTGGCCGGCGGGCTCATCGCGGGCGAGCTCAACGTGCGCCCCGACATGATGGAGCGCCTCCTGATCTTCGGTCTCGCAGCGGCCACCCTCGGCGGCCTCCGCAGCCCGGCGCTGGCGCTCGCCGGGGGCTACCTGTTCGCATTCGCCGAGACGATGATGGCTGGCTACGTCGGCTTCATCGACAGCCAGGTCACGCTGGTGTGGGCGCTCGGCGTGCTCATCGTGGTGCTGTCGGTGCGCCCGTCGGGCCTGCTGTCACGCAAGGCCGCTCGCGAAGGGCTGCGGACGTGACCGATTCGCACGAGCCGCCGGTTCCCGATTCCGAACCATCGGTGTTCCGCCTGGCGCTACGCGAGGCTCTCGTCCCGCACGGCAGTCCCGCTGCGAGCATCCCGATCCCGCGGACCGGGGCCACTACGCAGGTCGCAGAATCGGAGACGCCGGCCGAGCCGGGTGAGCAAGGTGCCAGCCCTGAGGCCGAAGCGCCGGGCAGCGGGCTGGCGTGGCCCTCTCGGCTAACGGTTGCGGCAATGGCTGCGATCGCTGCGCTGGCGGTCGTCATTCCGCTGCGCGCCTCGTCCACCTTCCTTACCGACGTCACCCAGCTCGCAGCTTTCTGCCTTGTGTTCGCTGGACTCTGGCTGCTGACGCACCGGATGGGGCTGCTGTCGGTGGGCCATGGCGCGTTGACCGGCGTCGGCGCCTACGCAGCGCTGCATGCAGTGAACGACTTCGGCTTGCCACCGATGCTGATGCCGCTGGCCGGCTTTGCTGCGGGCTGCGCGGTGGGTGCCCTGCTGGGCGTCCCGGCGCTGCGTTTGCCGAAGGCGTACCTGGCGCTGCTGACCCTGTCGGCGGCTGTGGCGTTCCCGATCGTGCTGCGCCAGCTCGACGGTCCGCTGCCGGTCACCCTCGACGGCGAGTTCATCCCGCCGAGCTGGACAGGCATCGCACCGAACGATGAGCACATCTGGGAGTTCTGGGTGGTGGTGGTCTGGGTGGCGGTCGCCTTCTGGCTGCTGCATGGCCTGCTGACGGGGCCGATCGGCCGTGCGCTGGTCGCCACCAGAGACGAGCCGACCGCGGCTGCGACGTTCGGTGTCTCGGTGTACCGCCTGCGCCTAGCCGGGGTGAGCCTCAGCAGCGGTCTCGCCGGCTTGGCCGGCGGCCTCATGCTGATCCCGGTGAACTTCAACGACCAGTCGCTGTATCCCGAGGAGCTGTCGATCAAGCTTTTCGCTCTGACGATCGCCTTCGGCAGCACGGCGATCGGGGGTAGCCGGCTCATCATGACTGTGCCCGCAGCGACCGTCCTGGTGCTCCTGCCCGTCTGGCTTGTCGATCGTCCCGGTTGGGTGACCCAAGGTGGCTGGATCGGCTTCGTGAAGTCGGAGTTCTTCCTGTATGCGGCACTGCTGCTGGTGGCCGCCTACGCACGCAGCCGCCGGACGCGCGCCGTCCGGTCCTACGACGCATGACTGCCTTTCACGCGCGCAGCCGCCGCGCCCGAGCGGCTCCGGTGTACGAGACGTGAGCGCCGGTGAGCGCTGGGACGCCAAGTACGCCGATGCGCGCGAACCGGGGCCGGCGTCGGAGTTCGTCACGGGTCATGCCGATCTGCTGGCCGGCTGCCCGACCGCGGTGGATCTCGCCGGAGGCACGGGCGGCACAGCGCTGTGGCTTGCGGAACAGAACATCGAGCTGGCAGGCCGCGGTGTGCGCCAACTTCCTGCACCGGCCGTTGCTCGCCGCACTGCGCGCACTGCTCGTTCCGGGCGGCATCGCGTTCGTGCAGATCGCGACCGTCGACAATCTGCTCCGGAACGCGCGCCCGGGCCGCGCCTACTTGGTGGAGCGGGGCGAGCTGCCCGAACTGTGCCGCGGACTCGAGACCATCAGCCTCGATGAGGACTGGTTCGACAACCGCCACGAGGCGCGGCTCGTGGCTCGACGCCCGAAGCGCCCGGCAGTCTGAAGCTGCGGCAGTCTGAGTCGGTGTCGGGGCCCGTCCCCGCCTTCAGCCGAGCAGCCAGTCGGCCGGCGTGATGTCCTCACCGGCGAACAGGCGCGACTGGAAGCGACGCATGCCCGACAGCCAGCGGTCGATGTCCGATGCCTTGCGCTCGCGGTAGGTCTGCACCTCGGGATGGGGCAAGACCAGGAACCGCTCTTCGGCCATCGCCTCGATGACCGTGTCCGCGAGCTGTGACGGCTGCAGGACACCGTCGCCGGCGGCGGCGCCCGGCGTGCCGCGCTCCTGGTCGCCATTGCCGGTGCGGTCGGGGCTGTTGGCCAAAATGTTGGTC
>NZ_JAPYOK010000090.1:0-23902 GCF_028283155.1 Candidatus Poriferisodalis multihospitum
CCGCCGGCCCCCTCACCACCACCCGTGATCCGGGTGGTTCGACAGAGACGCCATAGCTGCGGAGGCGGCAGGGAATTCTGCGACGTTGCGACCAGCCGGATCGCTGGTCGCAGAATTCCCTGCCGCCTCCGCAGCGGTCGAGCGGTTCTATTCGGGCTTGTAGCCGACAGCCTCGTGGAATCGGCTGCGGCGCGTTCCCATCGCGGGCCGTGCCGGCGACGGCTCGCGAGGCTCGGGTTCGGGCTGATAGGTGGCACCGGCCACGATGCCCTCGGCCATGCCGTACAGCAGTGGCAATGCGCCCGCGATGACGCCGGCCGTGTTGTTGATGCGCTCGACGCCCGGCTCGACGGCTTCGGCGTCGGACTTGATCTTCCAAACGATCTGCGAGCATTCCTCGAGTAGGCCGGCGATCCGGGTGAGCTGGCTGCCCACTACGAACAGGTAGAACGCGAGCCCGGCTATGAACAGGCCGATCAGGATGACCGAGAGAACTACGAGTGTCGTCATGAGCGCACCTTGTCGAGTACTCGGCCGAGGAACAGGTGGTGTTCGAGGCCTTCGGTCAGCACCGCGTCCACCCCGTCGGCGGTTTCGGCGATCAGGGCGGTGTCAGACGTATTGGCGGCGGCTCGCTCAAGCGTGCCTTTGATGGTCTCCACTCGGCGCTCGATCGTGCGCACCAGCAGCACCAGCATGGTGAGCAGCACCACCACTGCCACGATCACCACAAAGCCGCCGATGATGACCCCCCACCACAGGTTCTCCTGGGTGTCAGTGAGAGCCAGCAGGTTCATGTCAGCCTCCTAACCGGTTCCGGCCGCGTTTGAGGCCGTCGACGATCACCGTTGCCGCTGCAATCGTCGTGTTCAGTTCCCCCAGTGCCGCCGTGTTGGTGACGGCGTCCTCCAGACCGTCGTTGATCTCGGAGGCCCGATTGCCGATCGAACGGGCCAGCATCAGGATCGGCACTACGAGGGCGACCACGGCGATCACGACGACGATGCCGATGACATAGCCGATGACCCATCCGGTGGTCGACACGGCATCCGAACTCTGGGCGAGTAACTGCAGCATGGCGGTCCCCCCTCAGATCGATTCGCAGAAGTCGTGGACGGGCATCAGCGTCGAGTTGACCGACGGCAGCACCGTGGGCACCGTCGAAGTCTGTTCGGCGATGACACGAACGCCGCCGACCACTTGGGTGAGCGTGCGGTGCACTGCAACCAGGTGCAGCACCACACGGAGCAGTCCGACCGCGGCCGCCAGAATGATCAAGCCGCCGATGATGACAGTGACCCAGGCAACAACAGGCATCACGTCCCCTTTCAGCCCAAGAGCTTCCCGACCGAACCGGCGTAGCGGACCGCACCGTCCGCGACTTCTTCGATCGTTTCGTCAGTGGTAGCGAGCAAGTCCTGCGTGGTGTCGAGCTCGCCGATGATCCCCAAGCCGCCGGCCAGGATGTCGTCGCTGGCCTTGCGAATGCGCTCGATTGCAGCAAGTACCCGGTTCAGCAGTGCGAGCGCCACTGGCACGACCACCACGAGCAGTATCAGGTTTCCTATCCACCAGAGCACCAGCTGTGATGTCACCCACCAAGCCTCGGCCGTACTGTGCGGCCGGCCCGGAGAGCTGCAGATCCATCGCGACGTCCACTGCGGTGCCCACTGCGGTCGGGGCAAGGCTCGCGTCGAGAGCGAGCGTCGCTTGGCCCCGACCCTTGCGATCGGTGCCGCTGGCGCTGACCGAAATGGTGCGGGCGTCGGGGTCGCGGTCGGTGATCTCGGCGCTGCCGTCGAAGTCGAGCTTGATGGGGCCAAGTCCGATGGACACCGTGCCGCCGTAGCGTTCATCGCCGAGATCGGTGCTCAGCTCCGCGCCGGGCAGGCACGCCGCGACCTGCGGCACATTGCCGAAGAAATCCCACACGGCCTCGGTCGGCTGGGCGACCTCGAACTGGTTGGCGATCTGCATCAGGCGACTCCCTGCTCACGTGCGAAAGCGGTCCGGCATCCCGCACGCACCAGCTCGGCCAGGATCGACACCGCTACTTCCTTGTGCGAGGTGCTGCCGAGATCGAGGCCGGCAGGAGCGCGCAGCGCATCGAGCTGGGTCGATTCGACACCTTGGGCCTCAAGCAGGGCCCGCACGCTGCGCCCTCGTCGAGCGGAGGAAACCAAGCCCACGTAGGCGGGATCGGCCTTGAACGCAGCAGCCAGCACGTCCTCGTCCCCGTGCCCCTGGGTGGCAACCACGACCATCGACTGCGGCGTGAGCAGCCCCTCGCTGAACTCGGCACGGTCGACGAGCTCGACACGCCAGTCGAGCTGGGCTGCAAGCACCGACAGGGTGGTTGCCATCGGCGAGCTTCCGACGATCACCAGATGAGGTACGGCCACGACGGGCTCCAAGTAGATCTGCAGGGCGCCTTCGCTCTGGCACGACATGGGCACCGCTGTCGTGCCTTGCGGGAGATCGCCGAATCGGTCGCTCGCGCCCAAGGCCAGCAAGCGCGGCGTGCCGGCTTCGAGCGTTGCGATGGCCTCGCGGATGAACACCGGCTCGGCGCACGCGCCGCCGATCCAGCCGTAGATCTCGCCGGAGGCCGTGTAGACGGCACGAGATCCCTGCTGCCCCGACGTGGGACCCTCCCGCCAGACGACGGTGGCCAGCACGAATGCCTCCCCGCGGCGCGCCAGCTCGGTGGCGCGTTCGAGCACGCCCCAGCCCTCGACGGCCCTGTGCCCCCCGATACCGGGCCCGGCGGCGCTGCTGCTGTTCATCACTCGGTCTTCACCGGCGGTGCGCCGGAGATGTCATGGCCGCCGGTGATGGCCTCATAGACCCGGTCGGGCAGCAACGGCATGTCGATATTGCGCACGCCGGTGTCACCGATGGCGTCGATGACTGCGTTGACGAATGCCGCCGGGCCGCCCACGGTGGCGCACTCCCCGATGCCCTTCGCACCGATGGGATGGTGCGGGCACGGCGTCACCACTTCATGCAGCTCGAATCCGGGCGTCTCCCAAGCGGTCGGCAGCAGGTAGTCCATGTAGTTCGAGCCGATGCAGTTGCCGTCCTCGTCGAAAGTGATGAACTGCATGTTGGCCATGGCGTAGGCCTCGGTGAGCCCGCCCATGATCTGCCCCTCGACGATCATCGGGTTGATGCGCACGCCGCAGTCGTCCACCGCCACCACCCGCAGGACGTCCCACACGCCGGTCTCGGGATCCACTTCGACGGTCGCGATGTAGCAGGCGAACGGCCAAGTCAGATTCGGCGGGTCGTAGTAGGCGTTGTTCTCGAGGCCTGGCTCCATACCGTCGGGCATGTTGCTGTAGGCGGCGATCGCGCATTCCTGGATGGTTACGCCCCGGTCGGGCGCGCCACGCACCGAGAACCTGCCGAGTTCCCATTCGACGTCTTCTTCGGACACCTCGAGCAGGTGCGCGGCGATCCTGCGGGCCTTGGCCCGGATCTTGCGCGACACCATGGCCACCGCCGCCCCGGCCACGGGCGTGCTGCGTGACGCGTAGGTGCCCATGCCGAACGGGGCCGTGTCTGTATCGCCCTCTTCGACTAGGACATCCTCGGCGGGAATGCCGAGTTCGTGGGCCACGATCTGCGCCCAGGTGGTCTCGTGGCCTTGGCCCTGGGTCTTGGCGCCGGTGCGCAGCAGCGCCTTGCCGGTCATGTGGACCTTCAGCTCCGCCGAGTCGAACATCTTGATGCCCAAGATGTCGTACTCCCGGCTGTTGCCCGCCCCGAGGGGTTCGGTCATGGTCGAGATGCCGATGCCCAGCAGCCGGCCGCGCTGGCGCGCCTCTTCCTTCTGACGCAGGAAGTCCTCGTAGCCGATCGCTTCGAGGCCGAGGTCGAGGCATTTGCCGTACTGGCCCGAGTCGGTCAGGAACCCCCAGGGCGTGCGATGGGGGAAGTCGTCGTCGCGCACCAGGTTGATGCGGCGGAACTCGGCCTGGTCCATGCCGAGGTCGGCGGCGGCCGCCTGCACCATGCGCTCCTGGAAGTACATGGCCTCGGTGACCCGGAACGAGCATCGATACGCCACGCCGCCTGGCGCCTTGTTGGTGTAGACGCCCTGGGCGGTGAGATGCGCTGCCGGGATGTCGTAGCAGCTGAAGGCCGAGTGCATCAGGCCGATCTTGAACTTGCTCGGCTGGGCGTCGGAGAAGAAGGCGCCATGGTCGGAGTCGGTGTGCATCCGCACGCCGAGAATGCGGCCGTCGTTGCGCAGCGCCATCTCGCCCTTGAGGTAGATGTCGCGGCCGAATCCCGTCGAGATGAGATTCCCGCTCTTGTCCTCGATCCACTTGACGGGGCACTCGAGCAGGATCGACGCCAGGATCGACACCACATAGCCCGGATACACCGGCACCTTGTTCCCGAAGCCTCCGCCGAGGTCGGGCGACACGATGCGGATCATGTGCTCGGGCAGCTCGGCAACCAGGGCCACCGCGGCGCGGATGATGTGCGGCGCTTGGGTGGTCATGTACACCGTGAGCTTCGAGGTTGCCCGGTTGAAGTCGGCGATCGAACCGCATGTCTCGATGGGCGACGGGTGCGAACGGGGGTAGTGCATCTCGATGGCCGAGACCACATCGGCCTGCGCGAAGGCTCGATCGGTGCCCTCGCGGTCGCCGACCTCCCAGTCGAAGACGACGTTGGAGTCTTGGCCGGTCTTGTCGTCGCGGATCAGCGGGGCGCCGGGGGCCGTTGCCTGGGTCGGGTTGACGATGGGCGGCAGCGGTTCGTAATCGACCACGATCGCCTCGCAGCCGTCCTTGGCGATGTAGGGGTCGTCGGCGACCACACAGGCCACTTCCTGTCCCTGGAACCGGACCTTGTCGGTGGCGAGGACAGCCTGGGTGTCGTACGACAGCGTCGGCATCCACGCCAGGTTTCGAGCGGCCAGCATGTCGCCAGTGAGCACCATGCGAACGCCGGGGATGGCCCAGGCGGCGCTGACGTCAATGGAACGGATGCGGGCGTGAGCGAGCGGGCTGCGCAGGATCTCCATGTGCAGCATCCCGGGCAGGGCGATGTCGTCGATGTAGTTGCCCTTGCCGCGTATGAAGCGGTTGTCCTCCACCCGCCGCCGGCTGGCTCCGAGGCCGCCGATCTTGATCTCGTCGAGCGCCATCTCAGCTCTCCCCGCCTGCGTCATCGCCGGCATCGTCCGCGCTGCCGCCTAGCTTCTCGGCCGCCCACATCACGGCTTTGACGATGTTCTGATAGCCGGTGCAGCGGCAGAGATTCCCCGACAGCGCCCAGCGGATCTCGTCCTCGCTGGGGTTCGGGTTCTCTTCCAGCAACGCCTTCGCGGCGAGCATCATGCCCGGCGTGCAGAAACCGCACTGCAGGCCGTGCTCGTCCTTGAAGCCTTCCTGGATCGGGTGCAGCTCGCTCGCCGTCGCCAGGCCTTCGACGGTGAGCACCTCGTGGCCGTCGGCTTGGACGGCGAACATGGTGCAGCTCTTGACGGGCACGCCGTCGTACAGCACAGTGCATGCGCCGCAGTTGGTCGTGTCGCAGCCGGTGTGGGTTCCCGTCAGCCGGAAGCCATTGCGCAGCAGGTGCGCCAGCAGCAACCGCGGTTCGACGTCGGCCGCACGCCGCTCGCCGTTCACGGTCAGCTCGACGCGGCGAACCGGCACTGCGTCATCGGCGCCGCCGCTCGGCCGGACCTCTTCGTACAGCGTGCTCATGTCAGGCCGCCTCTTGTTCTGAACGCTGGATCTGGGCGCCGATGCGTCGTACGAAGGTGGCAACGACATGGCGCTTGTAGTCGGCGCTCCCCCGGTGGTCAGACCGTGGTTGCGCCGCCTCGGCCGCGAGCTGGGCTGCCGCGTCCACGGCGTCTGCATCGAGCGCAGTGCCGACCAGCGCCGCCGCAGCGTCCGAGGCGTTGATGGTGGCAGGCCCGACACCGGTGAGCCCGATGCCCGCACGCGCGACGTTGCCGCCCGACATCTCGACGGAGACCGCGACGCCGACGGTGGCGAAATCGCCCACTCGACGTTCGAGCTTGAGGTAGCCGCCGGCCCGGGTGCCGCGTGGCGCGGGAACCACTGCTTCAGTGGCGATCTCGTCGGGAGCGAGCACCGTCTGGAACGGACCGTCGATGAGGTCGGCCACCTGAATGCTCCGGCGTCCATCGGGACCCTGCGCCACGATGGCGCCTTCCAGCGACACCATCACCGAGGCCCAGTCGCCTTGCGGGTCGGCGTGGCACACCGAGCCCACGAGCGTCCCCCGTGTGCGCACCAACGGATCGGCCACGACAGGGGCCGCCGCGGCGATGGTCGGTTGGGCATCGGCGAGCGCAGCGGATTTCTCGAGATCGGCGTGCCGGCACAGCGCCCCGATGCGGTAGGTGCCGTCGGGATCGGCCCGGTGGTAGTCGAGGCCGCCGATGCCGTTGATGTCCACGATCATCGCGGGCGCCGCGAAGCGCAGCTTCATCATCGGGATGAGGCTCTGGCCGCCCGCCAGGATCTTCGCCTCGCCGTCTGCTGCGGCGAGCATCGCAACTGCCTCGGCGACAGTCGAGGGCGCTTCGTAGCTGAAGCGAGATGGATACATGCGTCAGCCCCCTGTCGACGGCCCGCCGGGACCTTGCGGATCCGGCACAGCTCGCGGCAACGACTCGGCGTCGGGATCAGGCCGTCGCTCTTGGTGTGGCGGCCATGGCCCCTGAACTGGCTGACCAGCGACTTTGAGATAGTCGATGATCTGTGGCCAGGCCCAGATCGTCGGGCTCGCACCTTCCTTGGGCGCGCCCTCGATGACCTCGTACAGCCTCGGGTTGCCTGCGCTATGGCCTGATGACTCGATCGGCATGGACTCCCCTTCCCCCGGAGATCCGGCCGTGTCTGTGGCACAGCGAACTTACCACTGCCCGTTGCGACGCTCCGAACGAACTCACTAGCCGCGTCGTTTGGTGCGCCCGCTGCGGCATCAGTGCCTTCGGCGGCGATACTCGCGGGCATGGCGCTTGGCTTCGGCGATGCCCTGGTGGCAGCCAACTTCAACTCGGGCTGGTACCAAACCGTGCTGGTCGTCCACCTCGTGTGTGCGGCGGTGGGATTCGGCGGCAGCGCCTTGGGCACCGTCATGCTGAGACGGGCATGGGCTGATGGTCCTGACGCTGCAGCTGCTGTGCGGCGGGCGTTCGAGTTCGCGTCGAACCGCTTGACGGACATGGCGGCGTACCTCGCCGGGATCGCCGGCGTTGTGGCGGTGCTCGTCGATGACCGCTGGACGTTCCGGCAAGGCTGGGTCACGACGGCGTTCATCTTGTACTTCGCCTGGTTGGGCATCGCTCACGGCGCACTGCGGCCGACCAGCGCCAAGCTTGCCGACGCAATGGACGCGGGACCCGAACGGTCCGACGATGCGGAACGGCTGCGCGGGCGCGCCGAGCTGTGGTCGATGGCGAACAATTTGGTGATCGTGGCCGCAATTGCCGTGATGGTGACCAAGCCAGGCTTGTGAATCCCTGCGCCCACGCGGGTCTCGGCCCTGACGCGTAGCGTCGGCGCGCATGACCGAACAGCGGCGGTACCGGGTGTGCGTGATTCCGGGTGACGATGCGGCGCCCGAGGCGATGGCAGCGTCGCTGCGGGTGCTCGATGCGTTGGACCTGCCCATCGACTGGGACCATGTGCCGGTGGGCGACGAGCTGGCAGCGCTCACGCCCGACGAGCGGGAGTCGCTGGTCGGTGGGCACATCGACGCTGCCGACACGGTGCTCTTCGGCTCGTCGAACGGCACCACGCCGGGGGCGGGCTTCATGCGCTGGGGCAAGCGCACCTACGCCAACGTGCGGCCGGTGCGCTGGCGTCCTGGCTATGCCTCGCCGCTGGCCCGACCCGAGGGCATCGACTACGTGATCGTCCGGGAGAACCTCGAGGACATGTACGTCGGCGTCATGGGCCCGGCGCAGGCGCTGCTGGACGCCGGACTGACTGAGGGCCGTTCTCGCGTCCCGCCCGATGCCGCCAACGGCCGCTTCGCGGCGAAGATCATCACCCGGCCCGGCACCGAGCAGGTCACGCGCTTCGCCGCCGAGCTGGCGCTGAGCCGCGGCGGCAAGCTGACCGTCTCGGCCAAGACGAACATGCTGCCTGCGACCGACAGGTGGTTCTGCGACATCGCCCGGGAGGTGGCGCAGGAGTACCCCAGCTTGGAATACGAGCAATTCATCATCGACGACATGGCCCACCGGCTGGTGGTGCGGCCCCACGAGCTGGATGTGCTGCTGCTGCCCAACCTGTACGGCGACATCCTGTCCGACCAAGGCGCCGGCACGATCGGGGGCATGGGCCTGGCGCCGTCGGGCTGCTACGGCGACGACTGGGCGTACTTCGAATCGGCCCACGGCACCGCCCCCGACATTGCCGGCCAAGGCATCATCAACCCGACGGCCACGCTGGAGTCAGCCGAGATGATGCTGCGCCATCTCGGGCTCGGGGCAGCGGCGGACCGGCTGGACAGCGCGCTGGCGCAGGTGTACGAGGCAGGCGAGCATCTGACGCCGGACCAGGGTGGCAACGGCAACACAGACGGCTTCGCCACGGCCGTCATCGAAGCGCTGTAGCGGCCGTCCGGCGCGTCTGCGGGTAGAAACACGCATCGAACCCGGCGGAGGGGTGAGCGACCGACATGACCGAACAAGGCACGCCCAGCGAGACACTGCCGCGGGGCATACCCGACGACCGGCCTGCGGAGGGCGACGACAGCGCACCCGTGTCGTTCCGCCTCGACGAGCTCCGGCCGTGGGGCATCGCTGCGTACGTGGCGGCTGGCATGGCTGCCGACGACGCGGCGACCGTGGTCGACAACCAGCTCTGGTCGGATCGGCGCGGCGTCGACACACACGGCTTCCAGCGGGTCAGCTGGTATGTCAACTGGTTTCGCGACGGCACCACCGATCCGACCGCCCAGTGCGAGATCGTCACCCGGACGCCGTCGGTGCTGGTGGCCGACGGGCACCACGGCCTCGGCCAGCTCGTGATCACCCGCTTCATGGAGCAGCTCATCGAGGCAGCTCGCGAGAGCGGGTTGGTGGTGGGGGTCATCCGCAATTCCAACGACTGGGGCTGCGGGGCGAACTACCCGTATCACGCGGCCGAAGCGGGCTTCGTCTGCTACGGCACGACCACGTCGGTGCCCAACCTTGCGCCGTTCGGCAGCCGTCGCAAGCTGTTCGGCAACAACCCCATCGTGTGGACGTTCCCCCGCCGCGACCAGCCGCCGATCGTGCTCGACATGGCCATCACGCCCGTCGCGCTGGGCAAGGTGCTGCGGGCTCGCTCGGAGGGCTCGGAGATTCCGGTGGAGTGGGGATTCCTGGACCGCGACGGCAACCCCACGGTCGATCCTGACGTGGCGATGCGCGGCATCGTGCCGGCCATCGGCGGGTACAAGGGCATCGGCATGGTCACGGCCTCGAACATCGCCGCGGGCATCCTGGCCGGCTCGGCCCACACTGGCGACGTAGCGGTCGGTCGGCGAGGGCAGTTCTTCTTGCTGATGGATCCGGGTGTGTTCCGCGACCGCGAGGGCTACTTCGACGACATCGAGGACATGGTCGCCCAGATCCGGGCTGCAGGGGAAGAAGACGTGCTGCCCGGCCAGACCGTGTACCTGCCGGGCGAGCTCGAACAGCTCGAAATGGACCGGCGCAGTGCTGCCGGCACGGTCAGCTACCCCGCGTCGGTGGTGCGCTCGCTGGGCCGAGTCGGCGATGAGCTGGGCGTGCCGTTCGATTGCACACCGGTGGCGACATGAGCGACGAGATGCTCAAGCGCGCAGCGGAGTGGATACCGGCGCTGCGAGAGCGGAGCATCGAGATCGACTCATTGCGACAGCTGCCGCAGGACCTGGCCGAAGCGCTGGCCGCCGACGGTTTCTACCGGACGCTCGTGCCGGCTGAGCTGGGCGGACTGGGGCTGCCGCCGGCCGTTGTCGCTGAGATCAGCGAAGTGCTCGCCATGGGCAACGCTTCCGCGGCGTGGTGCACGTTCATCGGTGCAACCTCGCAGATCATGTTCGCCGCACTCGAGCCGGCCCAGCTCGCGGAGGTGCTCGACAATCCCGACGTCATCACGGCCGGGGTGTTCGCACACTCGGGCACGGCCACGGCTGCACTTGGGCCAAACGGCGCAGACGGCTACCGGGTGCAGGGCCGTTGGGCGTGGGCATCGGGCTCCCACAACTCGGAATGGATCTCGGGGGGCGTGCAGATCGACAGCGGCGACGGCCCACAGCCGGCGCTGGGCCGTGCGTTCTTCCGGCCCGACGACATCGAGCTGCACGACGATTGGTACACAAGCGGGTTGCGAGGCTCGGGATCGAGCACCTTCGAGGCCCACGACGTCTGGCTTCCCGCCTCTCGCATCGCCTACGAGCGCACCATTCTGAAATCCCCCTACGCCGCCGAGCCGCTGTACCGCATGCCGCTGTTCGGCCTGCTGGCGCTGCCGATCGGTGCGATCGCGCTCGGCATGGCCCGCGCCTGTGTCGATGAGGTCATCGACGTCGCCAAGTCCAAGGTGCCCCAAGGCTCACGCCGCACGCTGGGTCAACGGCCGTCGCTGCATTCGGCAGTGGCGGTGGCAGACACCGAAGTGCGCGCTGCGCGGAATCTGCTGTATGCATCCATTGACGCTGCGTGGGAGCGGGCCCAGCACGGTCTGTCCGATCTGGAACTGCGGCGTGACCTGCGCACCGCGACGACCCATGCGATGCAGACGAGTCTGCGCGTCACCCAGTCCATGAACGCCGCCGTCGGGGGCACCGCCGTCTTCGAAGCATCACCGCTGCAGCGCCATCTGCGCGATGCCCAGACTGCTTCGGCTCACTTCATGGTGGCCATGCCGGTCATGGAATTGGCGGGCCGCACCTACTTCGACCCCGAAGCCGACACGTCCGGCCTCTAGCCGGCAGCTACCGCAGGAACGGCATGGTGCCGCTCAATGGCGGCGACGGCACGAGTACCGCTCAGCTCTCGCGGCGGCGCTGGTGGGCTGGTAGCGGGAACGTGATCGGGATCAATGCCGTCAGGTCAATGTCGATGAGCGATGGACCTGCGGGGCCGGCATCGCCACTGGCCCGGGCCACCGCCTCGCCAAACGCCGCTTCGAAATCGGCGACGCTGCTGACTCGCGTGCCGGGCACGCCCATGGCCTCGGCGACGCCGACGAAATCGATGCCTCCGATCTCGGTGCCGTGGTGTTCATCCCACAGCGCATCCTGGATGATGCGCAGCACGCCATAGCCGCCGTCGTTGAACACGCACACGATGACGGGCAGGCCATGCTCGGCGAGCGTCGAGATCTCCCCCACCGACAGCATCAAGCCGCCATCGCCCTGGATCACCACGGTCGGCTGCCCGCTCGCAAGCGACGCACCGACGGCCATCGGCACGCCGGGGCCAATGGCGGCGTTGGCCGCACGGATCGACGTGCGCGGCGCAACGATCGGCAGCAGCCGGTTGCCCCACATGTAGCCGGGCACGGTGGTGTCTCGAACGATGCGGGCCTCGTCGGGCAGCATCCGGCGGATCGTGTCGCAGATCGCCGCGTGGTCAGGGCCGATCTCGTCCCGCATGGCCTCCATGTCCGACGAGCGATGCTTGCGGGCTCGCTCCACGTAGCCGTCGTCGATGGTGGGCGCTCCGTCGCCCAGCCGTTCGAGCAGCCCGGCCAGGCTGAGCTTGGCGTCGCCCACGACGGCCAGCGACGCCGGGTAGTTGAGACCGATGACACCGGGATCGGCGTCGAGGTGGATCAGTTCGTCGGGCAGATCCAGCGCCCACACCCGGGTTGCGTAGTTCTGGAAACGGGTACCCACGGCCAGCAGCAGATCAGCTTCGGCGAACACGTCGGCCATCTGCGGACGGTCCGAGCGAAAGCCCAGCGACAGCGGGTGCAGCTCGCTCAGGGCACTGCGGCCCTCGATCGTCGTCACCACAGGTGCGCCCAGCCGCTCGGCCACAGCGCTGAGCTCTGCCGATGCATCAGCAATGACCACACCGCCCCCGGCCCAGATCAACGGCCGCTGCGCCGCTGCCAGGCGCTCGGCAGCATCGTCGAGCAGCGCTGCATCGGGTCGTAGACGGGGCACCTCGGGCGATCCCGAGACCGCAATCTCGCCGACTCTGGCGTACTGGAAATCGATCGGGATTTCTACGGCGCCGGGCTGCGGCCGGCCGGTGCGAATGTCATCGGCGACGCGGGCGATCTCGGCCGAGATCTCGCTGGGATGGCGCACAGATGCCACGCTGCGGCACACCGAGCGCAGCATGTCGACTTGCTGGTCATTCTCGTGGAGGAAGCCTTTGCCCTTGCCGTAGAAGCGCGACTCCGTCTGACCGGTCACCATCAGCACGGCCGAACTGGTGAATGCCGCCTCGTAGAGACCGGGCACAGCATTGGCGGCGCCAGGGCCGGTCGAAGTCAGCAGCACGCCCATCTCGCCTGTCGCGCGGTAGTAGGCGTCGGCGGCATGCGCAGCGGCCTGCTCGTGGCGGACCTTGACCACTTCGATGCCGTCATGCACCGACAGCGCCTCGTAGATCGGCAGGTTGTGAACGCTGACGATGCCAAACACATGCCGCACGCCCAGGCGCGCCAGCGTCGCCGCGACGGCCTCGCCGCCGGTCATCTCACTCATGACGGTCACTCACCTCGGGCCTCTTTCATCAGCCGCACGGTAGCCCTGCGGCACCGCGGATCGCCCGCAACGACAGGCTGAGGCGAGACCGCCCGTTGTCGCCGCCGGTCGTGCTGCCGACGGTTCAGGCGTCGAGGCTGAACGGCGGGTACTCGTCGGTCAGCAGATGCAGGTAGGCGTTCATTCGCAGGTTCACCCCGAACCACGAGACGACCCACCCGCGCATGCCGTCGGGCCAGCGGCCGGTGAACAGCACAGCAAAGAAGCCGAGCACGACCAGAACCGCGGTGATGAGACCGGTGATCGCGGTGAACACCAAGGCCGGGATCACCAGAATCAGACGAAACAGCACCGTGAGCCGGTTGCGGTCGGCGAGCTGGGGCTCGATGTCGACAGCAACAGGAGTGCCTCCAGGCTCGGGCGCCGACATGTCGAACTCGAACGGCGGGTACCGCTCGTGCAGGAAGTCGAAGTAGGCGTACAGCCGGATGCTGTAGCGGAGGTACATGGACTGGAAATCCGCCAAGCCCTTGGGCAGCTTGCCGGTGAACACGATGGCGATCCAGCCGAACACATTGAGCAGCCACGCAATGTGCTGCAAGATCTCGAAGATGATGACGTGCGGAATCAGCAGCAGCCAGTGCACGAGCGGTCGCCAGTTGGCGATCCGCTCCGGTGACTCGACGGTGACGGAAGCCGGGTAAGCCATGCCGCCGAACCTACTTGGAAGCCCAGAACGGCCGGGGCATCGCCCCGCGGCGGGCGGGAACTGGTCTTATGCAGCGACGCTGAACGGAGGGTATTTGTCGGTGAGCATGTAGATGAAGGCCAAGTAGCGCGCATGGGCCCGGTAGAACCCGGTCACGAAGTTGCGCATGCCGGTGGGCCAGCGGCCGGTAACCAAGATGATGAGGTAGGCGATCGTCACCACCACGACAACGAGATAGGAGTAGACGGTGACGAACACGATCTGCGGCAACCCATAGATCGGGCGGAACAGTGCTGCCAGACGATTGCGGTTCCCGGGCGACACTTCGACATTCACCGCCACCGGCGAACCGCCCGGATCCTCTTCCGACGAAGAGAACTCGAATGGCGGGTACTGGTGGTGGATGATGTGCACGTACGACAGCACACGCGGGTAATAGCGGATGTACATCACCTGGAAATTCGCGATGCCCGCCGGCAGCTTGCCGGTGATGAGAATCGCGAGCATGGCCAAGATCGCGAGCAGCCACGCCACTACGTGGAACACGGCGAGTATCACGAAATGCGGGATCAGCAAGATCCAGTGAACAAGCGGGCGCCAGTTTGCTACGCGATCCGGCGCGTCAACTGACAGGGAGGCTGGGTAGCCCATATCTGGAAACTAGTCGCAACTGCACCATCGCCCGGGACCCATCTGGGCGGAGACTGCTGCGCTACGCGGCGACGAGCGGGAACTTGTGGTCGTCGGCGGGGTATTCGCCGGGAACTGACGTCGTGTCGTCGTCGGACACGATGGGATCGCAGCCCGGGTGGGGATACCACACCGCGTCGTCGCCCAGCCAGCGAGTGGACAGCGCCACGCGCCGGTGGCCGCCGGCATTGCCCGGCGATCCGTGGATGATCCACGACGAGAAGAACAGCGCGTCGCCGGGCTCGACGTCGAACCCGACGATGTCGTATGCAGCCCGGTCGGCCTCGACATCGGGCATCTTCTCGCCCTCGAAGTCGGCCATGAAGCCTTTCTTGCCGTCGAAGGACTCCGGCGCGTAGTAGGCGTCCCAACTGTGCGAGCCGCGCACGAACTCGAGCGAGCTCTCCGCCACCGTCACCGGCGTCATCGCCACCCACGCCGAGCAGATCTGCTTGCCCAGGAACGGCCAGTAGGGGATGTCCTGGTGCCATGGCGTCGGGTTGGCGGTGCGCGGCTCCTTGATGAGCAGGTGATCGAAGTAGAAGCGGGCGGTGGCCGACCCCATCAGTGCCGCAGCCATTTGCGCCATGCCCGAGTTGAACACGAAGTCACCGATGACCGGGTCGATCTCCCACCGGTACCGGCTGGTGAACAACCTGTTCTCCGGCGCCCCCGGATTCGTGTCTGACACCCACTTGCCGGGCTCTCGCAGTTGCTGGTCGGCCACGCCGAGCACCCGTTCGACCCACTCGTCCGAGACCGCGTGGGTCACCTTCACCACGCCGTCTGCTGCGAACACCGCCTTGTGCTCGTCGGTGATGCGCTCGGCGGCATGCGAGCTGGCCTGGATCGGGTGGCCGTAGGGGCGGCTCATGGCTCCTCCTCGACGTGGTGTCTGGGCTCCGGGTCGCTAGGCCGCAGAGGAATTCGATGCGGGTGAGTCTGCCAGCGCTTCGGCATCGGCCTGCGCGTCCTCGGCGGAACGGGCGCTCACCGCCTCCAGCAGGCCGGCCAGGCGGGCAGGACTGTGCGTGCGTTCCTGCATGACACCGAAGGCGTGGTGAGCAGGGATCAGGTCGCCGAAGGGACTCACCACGTTGACGTTGTCGCCCCCGATGAGGCCCGGGTGCTCGACACCGCAGGCATCGGCCAGCCGGAACAGCTCCTTGCGCAGCCCGATGACGTAGTTGGCGAGCCGCGCGCTCTTGAGCGTGGGGTCGAGACCCCGTGAGAGCCACTTGTTCTGCGTCGCCACGCCCGTCGGGCAGTGGTCGGTGTGGCAGCGCTGCGCCTGAATGCAGCCGATCGCCATCATCGGCTCGCGGGCCACGCCGATCATGTCGACGCCGATGTTGAAGGCCAGTGCTGCGGGGGCGGGAAAGCCCAGCTTGGCCGAACCGATCATCACGATCTGGTCGGTGAGGCCGGCTTCGCCGAACGCCCGGTGCACGATGCCGAATGCCCGCCAGAACGGCAGTGCGACGTGGTCAGTGAACACCAGCGGCCCCGCTCCGGTGCCTCCCTCTGCGCCGTCGACGGTCACGAAGTCGGGTCCCCGGCGGGTCTCGGCCATGTGCTGCGCCAGTTCGGTCCAGAACGCCTCTTGGCCGACGGCCGACTTGATGCCCACCGGCAGCCCGGTCGCCCCGGCCACCTCCTCCACAAAGTTCACCAGCTCGGCCACGCTGCCGAATGCCGAATGGCGGCTAGGGCTCACCACGTCTTTGCCGACGGGCACGCCGCGCGCCTCGGCGATCTCCGGGCTCACCTTTGCCCCGGGCAGCAGACCGCCAACACCGGGTTTCGCCCCTTGGGACAGCTTCACTTCGATGGAGCGGACCGGCGCACCATCGACCGTTTCCAGCAGGCGGTCCATCGAGAAGGTGCCGTCGGGATTCCGGCATCCGAAGTAGCCCGTCCCCATCTGGAACACCAGGTCGCCGCCGCTGCGGTGGTACTTCGAGACGCCGCCCTCGCCGGTGTTGTGCATGCAGCCGGCCAGCTTCGCCCCGCGGTTGAGCGCCTCGATCGCAGTTCCCGACAGCGAGCCGAAGCTCATGGCCGACACGTTCACGATCGATGCCGGGCGGAAGGCCTTCTCGCGGTCCCGCCAGGCGCCCATGACCTTGCCGCACCCCAAGGGCGCGTCAGCCGGCACCGTCCGGCCGAGCGGGAACGGGCTGTGGCGGAACGTGATGTGGCCTGGCTTGTCGATCTCGTCGTCGGTGCCGAAGCCGAAGTAGGTGTTCTGCTGCTTGGCGGTGGAATACACCCAGCGCCGCTCGTCCCGGTTGAAGGGCCGCTCTTCCTCGTTGTGGGCAACGATGTACTGGCGCAGCTCCGGGCCGATCTTCTCCAGCAGGAAGCGGAGATGGCCGATGACCGGGTAGGTGCGCAGGATCGAGTGGCGTTTCTGCACGCTGTCGTGGATGAACACGAGCAGCAGGAAGACCCCGATGACGATCAGCCCCCACAGCCACCACGGCACGATCTCGAACCTACCGCGAGCCGGCACCGGCAACCGCCCCGGAGGGATTCCTATGCTGGCCCGGTGGCATCGCTACCGGGCGCTGAGCTGAATCCGCCGGGCTCGCCGCTTCGGATGCCGCCGCTGGCACCTGAGGTCGCGGCGCTCTTGCCGGCTGGCGACGACGCGCCCCGCTGCGCTGCCCATGCCGCCGCGATCGGCACCGACCCCGGCGGCACCTCGATCGCTGCCGGCGCCGTGGCACTTGTGGAGGTGCCGCTGCCGTGGCCGAAACCAGTCTTCGCAGACGGCTTGCTCGAGGGCTTCAGGCCCATGATGGACCTTCACGTAGGTCCGACCCGGGTGCTCGCCGCCGTGCCGCCCGACGAACGCGGCCAGCACAGCAGGAATTCTGTCGCGCTGCACTGGCGCGTCGGGGCGGGCACGCAGTCGGCCTACTTCGAATCCGACGGCCCCGATGGACTCCGCGGGCTGTTCGCCCACCTCGCCCGTCAATCGCCAGCAGACCCCGTACCTCAGGGAGCAGGCTTCGCATCGGTCGGGTACGCCGAGAATGAGCGGGCGGTGCTCGTCTGCACCCAAGGCAGCCACGACGTGTGCTGCGGCAGCGAGGGCACGCGCCTCGCTGCTGACTTCGAGGCGGTGCTGCGCGCGTACCGGGCGGCCGACGTCGACGAGCCATATGCGGGGGCGCCGACCGCCGGCGGGCGAGTCACCGTGTACCGCGTCAGCCATACCGGCGGCCACCGCTTCGCCCCGACGGCGATGACGCTGCCCGACGGCCGCATGTGGGCGGGCATCGAAGCCGGCGAGGTCGCCACGATCTTGGACCGGACGGCCGATGCGGCAATGATGGCCCCGCGCTGCAGGGGTTGGTGGGGGGCGCCGACCGGGCCGGCCCAGGTTGCCGAGCGTGCCGTGTTCGCACAGGTCGGCTGGCCCCTCGAGGACATGGCCCGCCAGGTCCGCTTCCGGCCCTCGGGGGACCGCTGGAACGTCGAGATCGTCGCGGCCGAGGCCGGTCGGGCATGGACGGTGTCGGTGGAAGCCGGGCGGACCGTGCCCACCATTGCCTGCCGGGCGCTCGGCGGTCTTCCGGCGAAACCCGCGACAGAATTCAGAGTCACCGACATCTGGGAGGCATCGAGATGACATCACCGCTGGAGGGCATCCGCGTCGTCGAGTTCGCCAATTTCGCTGCGGCACCGTCTGCCGTGGCGATCATGGCCGACCTCGGGGCCGAGGTGATCAAGGTGGAAGCCATCGGCGGCGATCCGATCCGGGGGCTGATGAAGCAGGCGAAGGTGCCCGAAGGCGCACACAACCCTGACGTGGCGTTCCAGTTCATCAATCGGGGCAAGCAGTCGATCCAGCTCAACCTCGAAGATCCCGACGGCTCGGCGATTGCACGGCGCCTCGTCGCGGCCTCCGATGTCGTGGTGATGAACCTGCTGCCCGAGCGCCGTGATCGCTTCGGCCTGGGCACCGACGAGCTGCTGGCGCTGAAACCCGACCTGGTGATCGGCGTGCTGTCGGGCTACGGCGAGGTGGGGGATGAGATCGACCGGCCGGGCTATGACGTGACGGCGTTCTTCTCCCGGTCAGGCTTGTACGGCGCCTCGACGCCTCCGGGCGGCGCCCCGCCGCACGCCCGACCGGGCCAGGGAGATCACACCACGAGCCTGGCGTTCTTCGGCGCGATCATGGCCGGGCTACGGGCCCGGGACGTGACCGGCGAGGGCCAGATCGTGGAATCCTCGCTGCTGCGCACCGCGACCTGGACGATCGCCATCGACATGGCCACGTCGCTCGTGGATGGCCGTCCCAACACCGAACGACCCCGCGACAGCGGCCTCTCGCCGATGCTGGAAGCCTTCGAGTGCGCGGACGGGCGCTGGCTGCACTTCACGATGCCCGACACCGGTGACGCGTGGGAGCGCTTCTGCAAAGCCATCGAGCGCGAGGACTTGCTGTCCAATCCCGACTACCAGACCGGACGGCAGCGCTTCCGGTCCATGCGCGCACTGCTGGCTGATATCGATGACACCCTCAAGTCACAGCCATCCGATTACTGGATGCCCCGGCTGGATGAGCACCGCTGCATCTGGGCGCCGATCAACGACACGGCGCAAGCAGCGCAGGATCCGCAGGTGCGCGCAACCGGCGCCTTCGAGACCATTCACCACCCCGAGGCCGGCGATTTCGAGACGATCGCCGCGCCGTTCCGCATGCACAACTCCCCCGGCGTGGGCGTGCGCGGCCCCGCGCCCCGAGCCGGTGAGCACACCGCCGCCGTGCTGGGCGACCTGCTCGGCCTGGACGAGCGCGAGATCACCGACCTGACCGAACGCGGGGTTGTGGCGAGTGATTGAGCACACGGGCGCGCGCCGGCTGCTTGCTCAAGCAAACCCGATCATTCCCGATCAAGGTGAAGTCATCTGGACCAACGTTGCCGCGATGGTCGTCTGCCTGTGCGCAGCGTTGTGCTGTATCGCCGCTGCGGTCCTCATGTACCGCAAGCACCGAAGTCGGCCGGAAGCCTCGGGCCATCGTCCGAACGTGCCGGAGAGCGGTGCAGTCGGATGATGCGTGCCGCGACTGCCTCGGGGGAGTCATTCGCTGTGTGGACCTGCTCGAACTGCCCGTAGCCCTCTGCCCGTTCGTTCAGGAGGCGCGCTACTGCGGCAGCCGGATCATCGCCCGCAAGCAGCGGCCGCACCGGGCCATCGACGTCGGCTGTCAGGCGCCGGACAATCTCGTCGGCGCCGGCGGCGAGGCAGAAGACGCGACCCGTGGCGGTCAGCGCATCTGCATTTGCCGGATCGAGCAGCATCCGGCCGCCGGTGGCGATGACGTGGTGCTGGCTGCGGGCGACATCAGCGGCCACTTCCCGCTCAAGTGCTCGGAAAGCGTCCTCGCCCTGCTCGGCAAAGATGGCGTCGATCGGTCCGTGCCGAGCCACGATGACGTCATCGGTGTCGACAAATGTCCAGCCGAGGTCACGCGCTACCAGCCGGCCCACGGTGGTCTTGCCCGTCCCCATGAAGCCGGTCAGCACCACATTGAGCTCGGCCGAGCCAGTCACAGGTTCACGCTAGGAGGCTGAGCCGGCGGGCGACGCCGGAGCTAGGAAGCGACTGCAGCAGCCGAAGGGCCTTGCGGCTGCAGGCCGATCGGGAAAGCGTCGCGGACGGCGGCATCGACAGCAGGGCTGATGTGCGACGGCCAGTGGTTCTCCAGCGTGGCCACGACATGGTCGTGAGCCACAAGCATCCCCGCCGACTCGTAGACGATGTTCGCGCCCGCATGACCGGCCAGCCCGACGTTCAAGCCCTTCTCATAGCCGGCTTGAGCGTCGTTCACCTTGGAGTCCGTCATTCCCGCCGCCACACCGGTGGGCAGCCCGAGCCAGTGGCCCACTTCGGCCGCAGCTGCATTGAGGATTCCTTCCTCGCCCGATCCCCCGCTCATCGCGCCCGTGCGCAGGTCGGACACGAACGGCCACAGACCCAGCAGGCAGGGATGCCCAGGCGACAGCAAGTTCACGAAGGTCAACCCCCCGAGGCACTCGGCCACGGCCTGCGCCAGAGCGCCTGCGAGCGCCGCAGGCGCAGTAGCGCCGGCCTGCAGGGCCGACAGCAGGTTGATGGGCATGCCCGTGCGCACCTGTGCCACCAGGCACCTCGCCGAGTCGTAGGCAAAGCGCAGCGGTGGTACGACGAACGTGTTGTTGGCCGCGATGAACGGGCGCTTCGCGAACTCGCCCTCGCCGCCCAGCACGAGGTCGAACATCTCGACCGACTCGTACACCCACTCCGGCTCGAACCACGACGATCCGCCCGGCTTGGTGGTGCTGCACATCACTGCGTATGCGGTGGTCATGTCGAGGTCGCGGGTCTCGACCATGTCGCGTGCCACCACCGTGCGCACGTAGAAGTGCAGGTTGTCGAGCGTGTCGACCAAGCGGCCGCAGTCGTACACGTCCTGCGCGAGCGAGTCGCGGAACGTGCCGGTCTCGTGGTCGTACATCATCACCGCAGCGCCGGACGTGCCGAAATAGACGTGCTCGCCGCCCACGTGCACTGACTGATCGTCATCGAAGCCGTGCCAGATCCATTCCTTGGCCGCGGTCTCCATGGCGCGCTCGACGACCCCACGGGGCAGGTGGATGCGCCCGTTGTCATCCACCCAACCGCCGACGGGCGTGGCCGCTTCGACGAACTCGTCGAGCGGATCGCCCATGCCGACGTCTTCGAGCAGCCCGAGTGCGGTGTCGTACACCTGCTGCATGTCGCTCTCGGTCAACGGTTTGAAGCGTCCCGCCGGCAGGCCGGGGCGAACTGGCCTGCGATCGCGCTCGGGCGCAGCTTCGCGGACGGCGATACGGCCAGCCCGGCCGCCGCCGCGGCGTCGCCTGGGCGACTCAGCAGTATCCGGTGACGGTGCAGCGGTGTCAGACGTCATCTGCGGGCACCTCCTTCGGCAACCTGTTGTTGTGGGCAGCGGTGTGCGCTGGGTCCTTGAAGTTCAGGGTTCGAGACGCGAGTGGCTCGTGCCGATGCCCATGGGCTCGTCGCTGCCGGGCGCGAATGCGGGTTCGTTGCCGCGCACGTCATTGTCGCCTGCATCCACATCGCAGTACACGAGCACCATTGACAGCGACTCGCCGTTCTCTTCGGCTTCGCGACGGGCCACGGTCGCATCGCGGCCGACGAACGGTCGGCTGTAGTCGACGAAGCGTCCGAGGCGGGCTTCGATCGGCGTGATCTCGGTGGTCAGCTCGCTGCCCCACGCCTTGTAGGCCTTCTCGATGCGCATCACGTTCATGGCGTAGCTGCCGAAATGCACCAGGCCGTGGGGCTCGCCGGCTTCGGCGACTGCGTCATACACGCGGGCCAGATCGTCCATCGGGCAGTGCAGCTCCCAGCCCAGTTCGCCGACGTAGGACACCCGTAGCGCAATGACGGGCACGCCTGCCACCGAGATCTCCTGGGCGGTGAGCCAGCTGAACGCGTCATTGCCGAGGTCGGCGTCGGTCAGCGGCGCAAGCACGTCGCGCGCTCGTGGCCCCGTAACGCCAAGGATGGCGGTGCTGTCGGTGGCGTCCCGCACTTCGACCTGCTCACCGGGCTCGATGTGATCGCGCAGCCAGTCCACGTCGTGGCTCTGGCCCATGATCGCCGAGGCCAGCCAGAACCGGTCCGGTGCCAGGCGGGCGATGGTCATCTCGCATTCGATGCCGCCCAGCTCCGTGAGCATGTGGGTCAGGCGGATGCCGCCGTCGCGCCCGGGCAGGCGGTTGGCCGACAGCCGGTCCAGCAGTGCGGCGGCATCGCGCCCGCTCACCTCGAACTTGGCGAACGCGCTCAGGTCGGCCACGCCGACCCGCTCGCGCACGCCCCGCACCTCGGCACCCACCACGTCGTGAGCGTTGGAGCGACGGAACGAGTGGGCCTCTGGGGTGCCGCCGGGCGAGAAGTACTGGGGGCGTTCCCACCCGTAGATCTCCTGCCATTGCGCTCCCAGCGCGTCGAAGCGTCCCCATAGCGGCGTGGTCTTGACCGGCCTGCCAGCGGCGCGCTGCTCGCCCGGCAGCCGCACTTGGTACATCTCGTGGTACTCGTCGAGGGCCTTCTCGAGAGCGAATTGCGACTTGGGGCCGGTGTGGTCGCCGAAGCGGCGCGGGTCCATGGCCCGCACGTTGATCTCGGTCTGACCGTGGACCATCCACTGCGCCAGGAACTTCCCGGCGCCCGGGCCCTGGGTGATGCCGATGGACGCCCCGTTGCAGTGCCAGTAGTTGCGCACCCCCGGTGCGGGACCCATCAGATAGCCCGAGTCGGGCGTGTGAGTGATCGGCCCCGACACGACCTGCTTGATGCCCGCGTCGGACAGCACGCCGATGCGCTGCTCGGCGAAGTCGAGGCATTCTTCGAGCACGTCGAGGTTCTCGCCGGGCAGGTGGAAGTGCAGGTCCCAGTCGATGCCGTCGACGCCGTAGGACCGGGATCCGGACATCTCGTACGGCCCGATGAGCAGACCGTCGATCTCCTGGCGGTAGTAGCACGAGGCACGGGGATCGCGCACCACCGGCAGTTCGAAATCGAGGGCTTCGACCTCGGGTACCGTCTCGGTCACCAGATATTGGTGGATGACCGACACGATCGGAACGTCGAGCCCGATCATGGCGCCGAGCTGGGGTGCGTAGTGCCCGGCGGCGTTCACGACGTGCTCGCAGTGGATGGTGTCCTGCTCGTCGCGGCCGTTCGATCCGTTGCGGCGGCGGGCCGGATCGGCGCCGCCGCGCACGATCGTGACGTCCCAGCTGCCGTCGGGGCGCTGGGACATGCCGGTCACGAGCGTGTGGCGCATGATCCGGCAGCCGAGATCGCGGGCCCCCTTGGCCATGGCGTTCGTGCAGCTCGACGGATCGGTCCAGCCGTCATGCGGTGTGAAGAAGCCGAGCCGTACGTCGTCGAGATCGGTCAGCAGCGGGTGCCGTTCAGCAATCTCCGCAGGCCCGATCAGGTGCGACTCCACGCCGATCTGCGTGAGCATGGCGTGGACGTAGCGGTGCCAGTCGGCCTCGTCGGCCGTGCGCGCCAGCCGGATGGCGCCGCAGCCGTGCCAGCCCGCCGACAGTCCTGTCTCGGCCTCCAAGCGCGGGTAGAGAGCGACCGCCTCCTGGTGCACCTTGGCCATGTTGAGATCGCCGATGAAGTTGGGGATCAGACCGGCCGCGTGCCAAGTGGACCCAGAGGTCAGCTCGCCTTTCTCGACCAGGATCGTGTCGGTCCAGCCTTCGTGCGCGAGGGCGTACAGCAGGCCGGCCCCCATGGCCCCGCCGAAATTAGCACCCACTCCGCGCACTCCTGCGCGTTTTGACGTCAAGCAGCTTGAGGCGGTGAGTGGTACTCGAGCAACGACGACTGGCCGCTCATAGCGACGAACCTTGCGTCGCAGGCACCGCCGTCAGCATCCTCCAGACGAAGGATGTCGTCGCCGACGGCGAAATGGACCGCGCTGGAACTCAGAACGCCGTTCACGGCAACGTTGGTCGTGTAGAGGTAGCTACGCCCGTCGCGTTCGAGGATCGGGTTGAGCCGACCTTTGATCCCCGGCAGGTATCCGGTCTGATCCTCGAAGATCGCGGAGCCGCCGCCGCTCAGCGGTGCCATCTCGACGCTCAGCGCGCCGTCGGCCGGCAACCAGCCGGTCGAGACATGAGCTCCAAGGCCGGCCCCGGCGACGAACACCGTCATCGGCAGGTCATCGGTGTGGAAGTCAAAGCGGGCGACCCCCCTCGCATCGGT
>NZ_JAPYOK010000091.1:0-48055 GCF_028283155.1 Candidatus Poriferisodalis multihospitum
TTGCCTTCGGAGTGCTTCCACCAGCCCATGTGCTGCAGGCGCCCAACGACAATGCCTGGACCAATGCCAATCAAGTGGGCAAAACGCGTAGCGTCCGCGGCGGAGTTCAGATGCCCGAGCTCCGGCTCTTGTTCAGGTGGGATGAGAACTCGGGAGGCAAACGCATCGGCTTCCTGCTCGACTGCGCCGATGCTGACGCCGTCGTTGATGAACGTCTCCTTCTTTGAGTGCAGCAGGAGATGCCCGATCTCGTGGAAAAGCGTGAACCAAGCAATGTCGTGCCGCTTGTGCCGAGTGCTGATCTGAACCAAGGCCTTGTTCGGCCCGAGCCACCGCGTGGCACCGTTCAGCCGGCTTCCTCGAATCTCGGGCTCGACTACGAACGCCACCCCGACGTGTCGGCAGCGTTCTCGCACCGCGGGCACCCAGACGGCTGGATCGGCCTCGTTCGTCAATGAGCGCAGTTCGGGAAGCAACGCCCGCAGACCCGACTTGCTGAACCCCTCACATTCGAGCTTGGACCCCTCGATCTCTCCGATCCGCAACCACGCGGCTACCGCGCCAGGATCCTTGCTGAAAGCCCTTGAGGCCCGGTAAGCGGCGACCGGCTGCTCCCAGATGTCGCGCCAAACTGCGACGCTCGCGACCCCGAAGAACGAGCAGACCTCTCGCACACGCTCTGCGCCGGTGGTCCCCTTGGTGATCCATCCCCGCTTCACGAGTTCCGCAACGGGCAGCTCGTCCAGCCAGTCGACATCCTGCGCCAATCGCTCTAGCTCGGCACAGCGGGTGAGATGCGCGCGGTAGTTCAGTTCCAAGTTGTTCCAGAATGCTGCGGGCACTCGGGTGACTTGCTCGAGGCCCAACGCCGTCTCCGTCGTAACCGGTGCAGCGCCCTTCGCTATCTGGTTGACGTGCTTGGCTGACAGGCCCATCCGAGCGGCGAGATCGGTTTGGGTCATGCCATGTTCGTCAAGCCACTCAATCAACGTCTCACCTGGCGCGTAGACGATGTCAGGCTCGTACGTGTAACGGTTTTCGGTTCGGGTCCCCATGTCTCGGTGCTCCTAGATGTCTTGGTCAGTGGTAGTCGTCGATCTGGACGACGGTCACGCTGTCCACAGCAGACCAGTCGAGGCCACCGTCCGCGCTGCGTGGTGGCGGCTCTTCGGTGGGCCGAAAGATCAAGCGGTGCGGCCCCGTGAGACCGCACGCCAGACAGCCCTGAAGATCGCCGGTCAATTCGTGCCAACGCCCCGGAAGATCGCGTAGATCGCCCAGGTGACGGGCGGCGTTCATCTGCTGCAGCCGCAACGCGATCTTCTTTGCCATCGGCTCGCCGTACGCCTTGCGCGTTTCGGTCTCCGAATTGAACCGTCGCTCCAGCTTGCGCTTCGCGAACAGCACTTCCACGGAACGCTCCTAGGGGGTGTGGCGGACGTGTCCGCGGCGAGCACGAGGGCGATGCAGCAGGTCTAGAGCTGAGAGGTGCAGAGTTACGCACTAGATTGATACACCTATTAGGTATATTTCTATGTGATACAACTTGTGTACCTCCATCGACAAGAAAGATAGCACCATGAACGCACTGACAACGCTTGAGACCATCCGCAGGTGCGTTGCCGCCGAGCCGTCGTCGCTGAGCGAGGCACGTGATCGGCTTGATGCCGTGCGCTCAGCGGCTAGTACCCAGCCGGATGCGCTGCGCACTTACCGGTCAGGGTCGCTCGCGTCCAGATTCACGAACCGACCGGTCGCTGATGCCGACGGCGGTCTCGTCATCGATCGCCGCAAACATCCGAGCCTCGGGCCAGATGGCGGCGGGGAACTGCCTCGCCGACTGGTCGACGACGTCCGCCAACGCATCCGCCCGCAGTTGGTCCAGCGGTTCCCTGACTTGCGCATCGAGACTATGAAGCGCGGTCTTCTCCTGCGATTCAACCAGCCGCTTCAGTCCGGCGAGGACCCCACCGTGGACCTCGTGGTCGCGCTCAATCGGGTCGAGGCACCCGGACTGTGGATTCCCAACGTCGACCGGAATCGCTGGGATCCCAGCCATCCTGAGCGCCACGTCGAGCTCTTCACTGCTGGCTGGCCCTCATTGCGGCAGACGCGCCAGCACGTGGTGAGAGTGGCCAAAGCACAGGCAAAGCAGTTCAGCGACCCGGCGGTGTGCTCGTTCAATATCGCAGCGCTCGCATGGGAATGCATCGAGTTGGCCGAGCCGCTCGACCGTGCACTGCTGCGCTTCTACGAACACGCCGCCTCATCGCTGGCACGACACCTGACGAAGGATCCCGCAGGCATAAGCGCACCCATCAGGGTCACGGACCGAAACCTTGCAGTGAAGCGCTTTCGAAAGGTTGCAGACGCCATCGCTCTGGCCATCGATGCTGGCGACGACAGTGAGAAGGTCCACGATGTACTGGCTGCAACTGGCATCTTCTGGAAGCTCATCCAACCATCGCTCCCCCCAGAGGTAGCCGCCGTTCATCAGGTGATTTCTGATGGCGGCTCGTTGTCCATCACCAAGGCGGGCACACTCGTGGCCGGCACCGGTGTCAGCAAAACGCCTATCAAGCCGACTCGTTCCTACGGCGGCCGTCGTGTACCCATGGCGTAGCCAAGGACCGTGGTACGGCCGATTCGCAGACCGTCTGCGATTCGAAGGCGACGCGCGGCGACACGTCGTCGGGCTGCATGTGCCGCGTCGGGCCCGACACGGCGGAGTGCGATACCGCTGGTCCGTCGCCGCGCCGGGGTGTGAGCGTCGACAGGTGCGCATCGATTTTCCGATCACCTCGCCGCGACATCCTCGCGTCTTCGTCGACGGTCCCGCAGATTCGCCGCACCGCTATGACGATGGCTCGCTGTGTATGTGGTACCCGAGAGACCCGCTGGAGCGCCGCTGGGTATTCGACGACGGGTTGATGGCACTCTTGGGCCAAGTCGCAGCGCATCTCGTCAAGGAACACCTCTGGCGCATCACCGGCCACTGGCCCGGCGACGAAGTGCCGCACGCTGACGGCGTCAAGGCAGCGTGATGATGCCTCCGACGTTGTGCGCGGCCGAAGTGGGCATCGGTCGCTGGGAAGCAATTCTCATCGCAGCCGCCGTCTCCGCATGCGTCGCGCTGTTGGGAATATGGCAGGGTGCCCGAACAGCCCGACAAGACAGACAGCGCCGCCTCTTTGGCGAAGCGCTGGCCGCCGTCATGGAGTACCGCGAATACCCGTACATCGTGCGGCGCCGGGCGAACGACAAGGAACGCAGTGACATATCCCGGGCTCTCTCCGGCGTTCAAGGATCGCTGAACCGGTACATCGCCATCCTCACCATCGAGTCTCGGTCCGTCGGCGACGCCTACGCACTGCTCGTCGAGCAAACCCGATCAGTGGCTGGGCCACTAATCGCTTCAGGATGGGATCTGCGGCCCCGTGCCGAATGGGCCGACATGCGCGTCAATGACGTCGATCTCTCCGAGCTCCAACCTGTCACAGACGCCTTCATCAGAGCGGCCAGACAGCACTTGAGGCTGTTCCCGTCGTTCAAGAGCATCCGATGATCTGAACCCCCACGGAACCGCTGTGTCGGAGCCTCATGCGAATCGACGGCTAGTTGCCGGACTGCGTCACAGAAAGGCGGTAGATCCAGGCGCTGCCGCGTGGGTCTGTGGCGTGAAACAGCAAGTGCTCACCGGTCTCGCTCCATCGCAGGGTTGGCGGGCCATCCGACGCGGTCTGCGCGGGACCGTCCACGGCGATCGTGTACTGCTCGGTGGTTCCCGGATCCTGTAGCGAGCGGACGGCAACGGTTGCTCGGCTCGCCGTCCACTCGCTGATGGCCGCGATCGCGGAGCCATCGCGAGACCACGAGCCGCGGCCGCCGGCAACGCTGTCCAACAGCACTGAGTCGGACAGGTCGTCGAGCCGCACCATTCTCAGCTCGTCGCCGATCCGGTAGGCGATGGCGGCGCCATCGGGCGACCACGACGGCGCCGACAAGCTCTCTGTGCTCGCCGAAACCACTTGCTCGGCGCCGTCCGACAGATCCACCACCACGATGCGGTGTTCGAAGCGGATGCTTCCGTCGTTCTCGGTCACCTGCAGTCGCCGGGCGAAGACAACGCTGCCTTCGTCGGGCGACCACGCGGGATCTTGATCCAATACGTTCCCGCGGGTGATCTGAGCAAGTCCCAGCCCGTTGGGCAGGATCATGTAGATGTGGCTGGCCCGCTCACCGTCCACGATTGCTCCCTGCGAGAACGCAATCCACTGGCTGTCGAGCGACCACACCGGGGCATTCAGGCCGTGCTGAGCCGTCAGGAACGGCAGGTCGCTGGTGCCGTCGCCGTCCGCAACCCACAGGGTGCTGCCGACCCGGAACACCATGCGCCGGCAATCGGGCGACCACGACAGATGACCGACGCCTTCGGGTTTGGTGCTGGCGAAGCGCAGGGGCAGCTGGACCCGCTGAGCAGGAAGCGCTCCCCTGCAGACGTCAGCGGGCGGGCCGGGCTCGTCGAGCCGAACCCTGCTGGGGACGTATGGCTCCACGCCCGACACGGGGTGCTCCGGTTCGCCGAAGGCTTCAGACAGCTCGGTGCCGGACTCGTCATCGGCCTCGGCTGGCTCCTCACCTGATGCAGACGGCTCCGAATCCTCCGGTGCTTCTGCATTGACAATCGTCGCGACGGGCTCGGCGTCCTCTTCGGGCGGAAGTTCATCGGCGCTCGTTGCGGGTCCAGAGTCCGCAGATTCGGCGCCGTCAGCGTCGCGGCTCGATCCAAGCTGTGAACTCACTGCGACCGCAGCGACAAGCAGCGCTCCTCCGACGGCCGCGGCCAGCCACCAACGCCTTCGAGGCCCACCAGCGTCGCCGCGATGCGAGGACGGCACCTCCACCCGCGCGACCGTACTTGGCGCCACCCGCACACAACCCGTCAGAGGACGGACGAATCCGCGCATCTAAGGTGGCCCGGTGCCCAAGCCGCTGATCGGACTGTCGGGACGGCGCCGTGCGGGCGCGCGCATCCGGGGCTTCCCGCCGGTGTTCGTCGACGTCGAGGTGGATCTGTACATCGCCCATTACGCCCAGGCGGTTCACGCCGCGGGGGCCGTCGCGCTGCATGTGCCGCTCGACGCCGACCCGGCCGATGTCGTGCCGCGCCTCGACGGCGTGCTGCTCACCGGCGGCGAAGACGTGGCCGCCTGCCTGTACGCCGATCGCCTGCACGAGCAGGTGTACGACGGCATCGACCCGTTCGCCGAGCGCACCGCCGGATTCGACAACGACATGAGCGGCGCCGTGGAAGCGGTTCCGATGCTCGCTCGCAGCAACGGCGAGCAGAGCAAGCCACCCGCTGTCCGCAACGACGATGTGCCGCTGCGTGACGCATTCGAGATCGCACTGCTCGACGCCGCCGTCGGCGCCGGCCTGCCCGTGCTCGGCATCTGCCGGGGGCCCCAGCTCATCAACATCGCAGCCGGCGGAACCCTGCACCAGCACCTGCCCGAGCACGCGGCCACCGACGGGCCACCGGACGCCACACCCCACACCGTCGCCACGGTCGAAGGCAGCCAGCTGCGCCAGATGTACGGCCCCGAAGTGGCGGTGAACTCACTGCATCATCAAGCGGTGGATCAGCTCGGGGAGGGCTACGTCGCTACCGCTCACTCCCCCGACGGGATCATCGAGGGCATCGAGCACACCGATCTGCCGATTCTTGCCGTGCAATGGCACCCCGAGCTGATGACCGGTTCACTGACCGATCCCTGCTTCCGCTGGCTCGTCGACATCGCCAGCGGCCGATTGCCCTGTGCGGCACCGGCGCTGAACCGCCAGCCCCGGCATGGCCGCGGGGCCTGATCGGGCAGCTCAGCCGGAAGCCGCACCCTCGACAATCTCGCGTACCCGCGGGATGACGTTTCGGGCAAGCCGTTCGAGCGAATCGTTCATGATCGACGGTGCCAGGCCGGGCGGGCCGCCCCATGTGCACACGTCAGTCACGCCGTACTGGTTGATGAACGCAATCAGCTCGGCCGTGCAGTGGTCCTCATCGCCGACGATCCAGCCCTGGGGAATCGCACCCTTTGACGGGTCGAACGCTGTGAACTCGTCGGGCGTCTCGTCGAAGAGCCGGGCGTACACGCCCGCCCGGTAGCGCTCGGCGGCCCGGATCTGCTGCCAGGCGCCCTCGCGGTCGTCGGTCACGAACACCGAGCGGATGATGCCCACCCGGTAGTCGTCGGGATCACGCCCTGTCGCCCGCAGCTCATCACGCCAGGGTTCCAGCACGATGTCGGGTGCGCCCTGAGGCAGCAGGTGGGTGTCGAATCGGGCGGCTCGCACGGCGGCATTGCGGCTCATTCCTGCGATCCACAGCGGCGGCCCGCCGGGCTGCACCGGCGCCGGGGTCACCAGCAGGTCGTCGAAGCGCCAGCGCTTGCCCTCGAAGCTGAACGGCTCGCCCTGCCACGCCAGCTGCAAGATCTGCACCAGCTCCTCGGTCAACGACACCCGGCGCGACTGCGGGATGCCGAAGCCACGGAACTCATGCGCCGCGTAGCCCATGCCGATGCCGAGCTCGATGCGCCCGCCCGAGATGTTGTCGAGCACCGCAAGGTCCTCGGCCAGACGGATCGGGTGGACGAACGGCGCCAGCAGGATGTCGGTGGAGATGCGAATGCGCGACGTGCGCGCTGCCACCGCCCCGGCCACCGGCACGAAGTTCGGCAGGTGGCCGTCGTCGAGGAAGTGGTGCTCGGTGAACCAGGCCAGCTCGAAACCCAGCTCGTCGGCCATCTCGAGCTGATCGAGCGCCTGCGCATACATCTCGGGCAGCGACACCTCGCTGCCGGGTGGGCTCCGCAGATCGTGGACGACCCCGAAACGCAGTGGTTGAGCCATGGCTGGAGACTACGACGGCGCCGCAGAGCCGGGCTGAGGACCCACGCGCCACAGAGCCCGAAAATTTCCTAAGACGCGTTCGACTATTGTGAGAGGCAGATCACTTGGGGGGAACCAGACATGGCAGCTGCAGCGTCTAACGGAGCCTCGAACGGCAGCGCCAACGGCATGCCCGACTACGAGGTCATCATCATCGGCGCAGGCGTGGCCGGCATCTACCAGATGTACCGGCTGGCCGAGCGGGGCGTGCACGCGACCGTGCTCGAGATGGGCAGCGATCTCGGCGGCACCTGGTTCTGGAACCGCTACCCCGGCTGCCGCTTCGACTCGGAGAGCTACACCTACGGCTACTCCTTCTCCGACGAGCTGCTCGACGAGTGGCACTGGAAGGAGCGCTTCTCGGGCCAGCCCGAGAACCTGCGCTACCTCAACTACGTCGCCGACAAGTTCGACCTGCGCAAGTACATGCAGTTCAACTGCGCTGTCGAGACGGCGCACTTCGACGACGACGCCGGCGTCTGGCGGCTGCACTTGGGTGACGGCCGTGACCTGAGCTGCCGCTTCCTGCTGACCGCGCTGGGCTTGCTGTCCGCGCCGACCTACCCACGCATCGAGGGCGTCGAGGCCGACGGCACCGACGTGTTCGAAGGCCCGTCGTTCCATACCTACCACTGGCCCGCCGAACCGGTCGAGATCAAGGGCAAGCGGGTGGCGGTCATCGGCACCGGCGCCACCGGCGTGCAGGCCATCGCCGCCATCGGCGAGCAGGCCGATCACCTGACGGTCTTCCAGCGGCGGCCCAACTGGTGCGCGCCGCTGCACAACAGCGAGATCTCCGACGAGGAGATGGCCGGCATCCGCGCTCGCTACGACCAGATCTTCGACAAGTGTGCGCGCACCCCCGGCGGCTTCGAGCACGAGCCCGACCGCCGCGGCTTCTGGAACGTGCCGCCCGAAGAGCGCCGCGCGATGTGGGAGAAGCTGTACGGGGAACCGGGCTTCGGCATCTGGATGGCCAACTTCCGCGAGATCTTCTTCGATGAGGAGGCCAACGCCGAGCTGTCGGCATTCATCGCCGACAAGATCCGTGAGCGGGTCGACGACCCGATCGTCGCCGACAAGCTGATCCCCAAGGACCACGGCTTCGGCGTGCAACGCGTGCCGCTGGAGACGAGGTACTACGAGACGTACAACCGCCCGAACGTGGACTTGGTGGACATCGCGGACACGCCGATCACCAGGATCACCCCGACAGGCATCGAGACCACCGAGCGGCACCGCGAATTCGACCTCATCGTCTACGCCACGGGCTTCGATGCCATCACCGGCTCGTTCGACCGGATCGACTTCCAAGGCAGCGGCGGACTGAAGCTGAGGGAGAAGTGGAAGGACGGACCGGTCACCTACATCGGCCTGATGGTCAACGGGTTCCCGAACCTGCTGACCATCGCCGGCCCGCAGAGCGGCTCAGCGTCCACCAACTACCCGCGGGGCATCGAGATCGGCGTCGACTGGGTCACCGGCATCCTGGATCACATCTGGGAGCACGGCTACACACGCTTCGAGGCCGATGAAGACGCCGAGGCCGAGTGGACCAATCACGTCATCGACATGTACAGCATGATGCTGATGCGCAAGGCCCAAGGCTGGTTCACGGGCTACAACTCGAATGTGGACGGCCACGAGAAGGGCACCATCCGTTACCTCGTGTACAACGGCGGCGCCCCGAAGTACAAGCGCCGCATCGACGAGATTGCCGATCACGACTACGAGGGCGTCTCGTTCGCAACCGAGCGCACAGCCATCGGCGTCGGCTGAGCCAATCCGGCCCGGACGCCGTTTGACCGGTCAGCGCTGATTACCCTCCGGCCGTCGCCAACCGGAGGATCCCCCTGCCCATGAGCATGCTCGGCACCCGCGTGGAGCGGAAGGAAGACCCAGAACTCCTCACCGTCGGCGGCACGTACGTCGATGACATCGAATGCGAAGGCGCACTGCACGCAGTGTTCGTCCGATCGACGATGGCCCACGCCGACATCACGGCCATCCAGCTCCACGAGGCACAGCAGATGCCTGGCGTGGTGGGCGCCTTCACGGCAGCCGATCTCGAGCTCAGCGCCGATCCGCCTCGCATGCCCATGCTCAATCAGCAGATGCTGCGCTCCCCGCTGGCGACAGATCGGGTGCGGTATGTGGGCGAGCCGTATGCCGTGGTGGTCGCCGAGTCGCAGTCCCAGGCGACCGATGCCGCCGAGCTGGTGTATGCCGACTACGAACCGCGCGACGCGCTGGTGGACACCGCCGAGGCCGCGCTCAATGACCGTCTGCTGTTCCCCGAAGCCGAGACCAACACGGTATTCGCCATCCCGCCCAGCCCGCAGAACGGGCAGGATCCCTTCGCCGACTGCGAGGTCGTCGTCGAGCTGGCATTTCACAACCCTCGGATGACTGCGGCGCCCATCGAGCCGCGCACTGCGCTTGCCTCCTGGGACGCCAGCGCGCAACGGCTCACCTATTGGGCGTGCACCCAGTTCCCGCATCAGACCCGCGACACCATCTCCGCGTTCTGCGGGTTGGAGCCCAGCCAGGTGCACGTCATCACGCCCGATGTCGGCGGCGGCTTCGGGGCCAAGAACGCCCAGTACATCGAGGACTTCGTGGTGGCCCGCCTCACCTGCCGGCTCGAACGCCCGGTGCGCTGGGCGGAGACACGCTCGGAGGCCATGGTCGGCTTCACGCACGCTCGTGCAATCTCGTATTCAGCACGTCTCGGCGGCACCCGCGGCGGCAACGTGACCGCATACGAGGTGGACGCGCTGCAAGACGCCGGCGCCTACCCGATGATCGGGTCGCTGCTGCCCATGTTTGTCCGCACCATGGCGAGCGGCGTGTACGACATCCCGAACGTGGCGGTGTCCACCAACTCGGTCACCACGAACACCGCGCCGGTGGGCGCGTACCGGGGAGCCGGGCGCCCCGAGGCGGCGCTGGCGATCGAGCGAATGATGGACCTGTTCGCGGCCGAGATCGGGATGGACCCCGGCGAACTGCGACGCCGCAACTTCATCCCGCCCGAGGCCTTCCCGTTCAAGACCCCCACAGGCGCCGACATGGATTCCGGCGAGTACGCCAAGGCCCTCGACGCCGTGATGGAGGCTGCCGACTATCCCGGCCTGCGGGCTGAACAGGAACGGCGCCGCTCGGCGGGCTCAGCGAAGCTGCTCGGACTGGGTTGGAGCGCGTACGTGGAGATCTCGAACCCGATGGGCGCCCCGGAGTTCGGCAGCCTGGAGGTCCGCGACGACGGATCGGCGCTGGTGCTGACCGGCTCGTCCAATCACGGCCAGGGTCATCACACGGCGTACGCCCAGATCGCTGCCGACCTCACCGGTATTGCGTTCGAGCAGATCGAGGTACGCCACGGGGACACCGACGAGGTCAAGCGTGGCGGCGGCACCGGCGGCTCCCGCTCGCTCCAGACAGGCGGGGCGGCAGTCTTCGAAGCAGCGCAGGCAGTGGTGGAGCAAGCCAGGCAGGCCGCCGCGGCAATGCTCGAGGCCGATCCCGCCGACATCGTGCTGGACGTCGACGCGGGCACATTCGCCGTGGTGGGCACTCCCGCCAGGTCACTCGGCTGGGCTCAGATCGCCGCCCATGTGAGCAGCTCCGAAGGCGGCGAGCTGCACGCCGAGAGCGACTTCCAGCCGCCGGCCGCCACGTTCCCCTTCGGTGTGCAGCTCTCGGTGGTGGAGGTCGACAGCGACACCGGCCAGGTCACACCGCTGCGCCATGTCACATGCGACGACGCCGGCGTGATCGTGAACCCGATGATCGTGGAAGGCCAAGTGCACGGCGGGGTCGCATCGGGGATCGCACATGCGCTCGGCGAGGTGTTCGTCTACGACGGCGACGGCAACCCGCTGACCGGCAATTTCATGGACTACGCCATCGCGTCAGCCGCAGAGCTGCCGAGCTTCGAGCGGATACCGCTCGAGACCCCGACCGATCGCAACCCGCTCGGCGCGAAGGGCATCGGCGAGTCGGGCACCATCGGTGCCACACCGGCAGTCCACAACGCCGTCATCGACGCGCTGGCGCACCTCGGTGTGCGCCACGTCGAGCTCCCCTGTACTCCAGAACGGGTCTGGCGATGTCTCCGGGACAGCTGAGATGCTGAGCCGGGCCTGAGCGGGCCGCGAGCACAGCGAGCTAGAGCGGGAAGCGCAGGGCGACTCCTTGGCTCGAGCGCGGCCGCGCGCTCATCTGTGTTCGCGCGTGTTGAGCCCGCTGGCCAGCACGGTGACAACCGCCAGCACACCGATACCCGCCGAGGCGAGGTAGGCGAAGGTCGACCTGCGACGAACCAGATGACGGCGAGTGTCCAAGCCGATCGGGCAGCGGGCAAGAGCGCGACAAGCCCTGAGCAGACGGCGATTGCGACGGTGGAGGCTTGGCGCCCTCCCCAGCGATCCAGCACGATGCCCCACAGCGGCGCCGCTGCCATGCCAGCCGCTCCGCCCGCGAACAGCAACAGACCGGTCCTGAAACCCGTCAGTTCGATGACATCGCGACTGCTCAGGCTCACCAGGACCCGCGAACCGATGGGTCCGAGAGCGCTCAGCAGCGCCGTGGCCGCCAAGAGCATCACCGGGCGGCGTATCAGAGTACGCAAACGGGGAGGTGCGCCAAGGGTTTGAGTCGGGCTGGCAGCACCGGTACCTGCGTCGGCGGGGTTCGGCATCAGCGCCGCAATGGCGGCACCCACGACGGCCGTCGCCAGAAACGCCAGCCGCCAGTTCACATCGGCGCTCAGGCCGCCCAGTATCGGGGCGGTCAGCTGGCCGAGCGCCTGACCGGCGGCATAGCGGCCCACGATCCGGCCGACGCCGGATGCGGCCACCGCCTCGGTCAGCGCTGCCAGCAGCAGCGGTGTGATGAACGCGTTCATCGAGCCTTGTGCGACACGAGCCACCAGGAACCACAGGTATGACGGCGCGATGGCGCACCCGGCCGTGGCGACGGCGTAAAGGGCGATTGCCGGACGGAGTATCCGGGATCGACCCCAGCGATCGGCGATCGTGCCCGACACCAGCAACAGCCCCGCGAAGGGCAGCAGGTAACACCACAGCGACCACCCGATCTGCGCGGTCGTGACCGAATAGGTCTCGCGGAGCTCGGGGATCATCGGCAGCATCACGAAGGTGCCGAGCGGTCCCATCGAACCGCCGAGATAGAGCAGCGCCCGGCGCCACTCGCCGTTCACTGCCATCCCCCCATAAGCCCCTGCACGCTACTTCGCAGCCGCTGGACGGGTCCGGGCGATCGCACTGCTGCCCAGGGCGCAGCCGCTCGCGCCTACGATCGCCGCGCGACGAACGGGGGCAGTCATGGCCGAAGAAGCTCCTCTGCCGTCCCGCCGCCCGACGCCTGCGGTTCCCGAAGCCGGGCTGTCTCATGTGCGGGTGCTGGAGCTTGCCGGAGGCGTGGGAATCGCTTGGGCGGCGAAGCTCTTCGCCGACCTGGGTGCCGACGTCATACGCGTCGAGGACGGCAACGACGCGGTCCGGTCGCGGCCCCACGATGTCCACCGGTGGCTGAACTCCAACAAGCGATCCGTCTGGTCACTGAGCAACGAGCTGATAGGCGGTGCCGACATGGTGATCCACGATCGCCGCGATCTGCCCGATCTGAGGCAGCAGAACAGCCAGCTTGTCGTGCTTGCCTTCACCCACTTCGGGCTCACCGGGCCATATGCGCACTACGACGCGGCTGAGATCAACGTCATCCACGCCTCCAGTTGGGGAAACCTCTCACCGGGCGGTGCCACCGATCCCGACCTCCCGCCCCTGAAAGCGCCGGGCCATCACGCCAACATCAACGTGGCCAGCGTCGCCGCGATCGTGGCCCTCGCGGCCACCGAGCGAGCCGCCGTCAGCGGTCAAGGCGAGCACATCGACTTCGCCGCCGTCGCAGCAGCGGCCAAGATGACTGAAGTCGCTCCTGCCACGGTCTCATTCCTGGGCGTGGAGGCCTCCCGGCTCGGCACCCGGACGGTGGTGCCGTGGCGGATCTTCCAATGCACCGACGGGCTGCTGCAGCTCATCTGTCCCGAGCAATCCCAGTGGGAGGCCTTCGTGGAGCTCATGGGCTCCCCCGAGTGGGCATCACTCGAGGTGTTCGCCACTGGGCCGGACCGGACCCAGAACGCCGACGTCCTCAACATGTATCTCGCAGAGTGGTTCGCCGACCAGCAGGCCGACGAGATCTACCACGCCTCCCAGGCCGCCCGAATTGCCGTGACGCCGGTGAACACGATGGCCCAGCTCGAAACCAACGAGCACTTCGCCGAGCGCGGGTTCTTCGCCACCACTCCCGACGGGTTGAAGCTGCCGGGACCGGGGTTCCAGATCGATCAGCCGTGGTGGCATCTGGCTGCCGAAGCACCCGACGCCGGAGCCCACGACGGCGAGGGCTGGCGGCACCGCACAGGCGGCGCAGATCACGGCGAGGCCGCCGCGGCAACCCGGGGGCGGCGCCCGCTGGAGGGAGTGCGGGTCTGTGACTTCACGTGGATCTGGGCCGGTCCGTTCTGCACCCAGATCCTGGCCCACCTCGGAGCCGACGTCATCAAGCTCGAGTCTCCCGATCATCTGTGCATGTTCCGGCGGCTGCCGCTGAACCCACCCGACAGCCCGCCGCCGGCGCATGACACCTCGGGTCTGTTCCAGCTCTACAACAGCGACAAGCGCAGTGTCGGCATCGACTTGTCGCACCCCGATGCCGCGGAGGTTGTCGCACGGCTCGTCGCCATCAGCGACGTCGCGGTCGACAACTTCGGCGTCGGCGTCATGGATCGGCTCGGGTTCGGTGCCGAGCAACTGCGCGCCATCAATCCCGACATCGTCATCGCCTCGCTGTCCGGGTACGGAAGCACCGGCCCCTGTGCCGAATATGCGGCGTACGGGCCTGCGGGCGGTGCGTTCGCCGGCCTGTACGCCTCCAACGGCTATGAGGACGGTTCCGCGCTCGAGACCGGCGTGGCCGTCGGCGATCCATGCACGGGCATCACCGCTGCATGGGCGGTGGTGGCATCCCTGTCCGCCCGCCGTCACAGCGGCATCGCCGCCACGATCGACGTCGCGATGACAGAAGCCGTCGCGGCGACGGTCGGCGAAGGCTGGATGCAGTACGTGACCGACGGCCGATCGCCTGCTCGGATCGGCAACCACGACCCGATCTGGTCGCCGCACAACTGCTACCCGGCTCAAGGCGACGATGAGTGGGTCGCCATTGCCTGCACCGACGAGCGCATGTGGCAGTCGCTGTGCACGGTCGTCGACCCCGGTCTCGCGACCCGCCCGGAGTTCGCCGGCGCTGCGGATCGCAAGCGGCACGAGACTGAGCTTGATGCCGCAATCTCGGCGTGGACGCAGACGCGGGATCGCTGGCAGATCACCGACGAGCTGCAGGCGGTCGGCGTCACCGCCTTTCCCTCGCTCGCAGCGCACGAGCTGTGGACTGGCGACCCCCACTTCGAGGCCAGAGGGATGCTCGAGCGGCCTCACCACCCGCTCACCGGCGACCGTGTGGTGCCCGGCGTGCCGTGGCGCTTAAGGGACGGCCCCAATGGGCTGCGACGCCCGGCACCCCTGCTCGGCCAGCACACCGTCGAAGTCATGACCGATGTCTTGGGATACGCGCCTGATGCCGTGGGCGACCTGATCACTCGGGGCGTCGTTCAGGAACCTGCCACGGCTCACACCGATTGAGGGCGCTCGCAGGCGGCGCATTCGCGCGGTGCCTCAGGCGCTAGCGGCGGCTTGGACGGTGGTGGTGACCTCGGGCGTCAGGTCGTGGCCGTGGAAGTTCTGGAGCCGCTCGATGGTCTCGTGAAGACTCCATCCACACCATCGGGTGTCCACGCGCCTCGACTCGCACAAAAGCATGAGCGGGGCTGACTGCAACGCAGTGAATGTGCAAGGATTCTGCGGCTTGAGTCCGACAAATGGTCTGGGCCGGGCCACGAACGACTGGTATCGGAGCCATGAGAGGTCTGTTCAGGCGAAGGAACCGGCGCGACGCGCCATCAGACCAAGAGCGGACCCCCAACCGCCCGAGTCCCGCTCCTTCGCCCAATCAGCCACGTATCCCCGACCGCCCGAGACCGGCACCCGCGCCTGCGCAACCGTTAAGCCGAGGTTTGTCGCAAACGCCGCGTTCGGTGCCGCCACCGCGAGTTGAGCGAGCAGCTTCGACAGAACAGCAGTCACACGCGCCAGCGAAGACAACTCTTGTCCGACCCCGGCGCGGTGTCGCTACGTGGGTGCCCGCGGACGCCACCTTTGAGGTGGATGGACGCAAGGTCCACGGCGGCATGGTGTACATCGGTAGCCGCGCGCGAGCCGCCGGCTACGAAATCACTGAGCCGTGTCTCATTGATCGCTCCCTGCGAGTCGGCTGGAGGCGGCCGGATCGGTCTGGTTCAACCATGGGCTACTGGCCGTCCTATGACACCAGCGCACCCGAGGCACGCAGTGCCTACTTGAGCTGGCTCATGGACGGGCGCCGCGATCCGTCGGCGTACATCGGGTACGTGTTCCTGTTCTTCTACGGACTCGAACGCCGGCTTCTCGTAGACCTTGCCGAGGACTCGAACGACCCCGAGATCGACGAGCTAGAAGCAGAGGTCCAGCGGCTGCTTGACATCTATGCCAACAACCGTTCCTTCCGGGGGTACGCGACGAGCTTTCTCGACCTCATCGTCGCCATGAAGT
Source organism: Candidatus Poriferisodalis multihospitum (assembly GCF_028283155.1). Taxonomy (NCBI): domain Bacteria; kingdom Bacillati; phylum Actinomycetota; class Acidimicrobiia; order Acidimicrobiales; family Candidatus Poriferisodalaceae; genus Candidatus Poriferisodalis; species Candidatus Poriferisodalis multihospitum. The sequence goes on from NZ_JAPYOK010000091.1 coordinate 15,684, forward strand.
CGTTGGAGGGTGACGTGGAGCCGGTGCCTTGGGATCCTGACTCTCGAAGCTGGGAGATACCAAGCGCGCTTCGCCTCGGCCTTGGTCGACTCGCTGCGGCAGGCACCCCACTTCCGGTGGATTGGGCACTGAGCTACTTGCGCTACCACCCTGAGAACGGCCTCCGGACCGCGGCCCATCGATGTGAGTCTCATTTCGACGAGCTATTCCGCATCCGCTATCGGGAGCGACACCCCAACGGCATCAAGATGCGCCCGCCTGCCCGCAAAATCAGCTTCTCCTACTACCCGGCATCTGCCGGTTTCGGAGGCACGGTTTCAGCTCAATCGGATGTGCCCGATATTGCATCTGTAGTGGGTCCGCTCAACAAGCTGAAGGATCTTGGCGCGGAATGCATGGATGAATTGGATGCACTGAGCCGCTTTCTCGGGCGACGACCGGAAGACTCCGCGAGTGCTTTAGCGGTGTCGTTGCTACCCGAGGCGTTGCTCGCGACCCACGGTGGTCCCTTGGTTCAGAGAATGAGCGACTGGGTCGCATCAGCTCTCGCTGAGGATTCATTCGCCTCAGTGTCGCTGGACGAGCTCATACAGCTTTGGTCGCCTGGCCGCGAGGAGAAGCTCACGAAACGGGACGCAGCCTCGTTGGCGTCTCTGCTGGCGAAGCTAGGCGTCGGACTGGAGCCCGACGTTCGATTCGGGGCCTCAACGCCCAAGCCTGGCTCCACGGTTGTGTTGTTCCCTCTGCCTGATGGATCGTCTGCTGCGCCTTCCACCGCGTACACGGCCGCGGTGTCACTAGTGCATCTGGCTGCCTTGGTCGCGGCCGCCGACGGCACCCTTAGTCCCGCCGAGCAACATCACCTCGCTGAGCACATCGAGCAAGTGCTCGGACTCGACGCATCTGAACATGCTCGATTGGAAGCCCACTTCGTGTTGCTCGCCGCAAGCAAGCCCAGCATGGCTGGGCTGAAGAGGAAGGTCGAAGCTCTCTCCAGCAACGAGCGAACCGCCGTTGGCAGGTTCCTCATCGACATCGCTGCAGCGGACGGCGTGGTCAGTCCCGAAGAGATCTCGACCATCACCAAGATCTTCCGCTTGCTCGAGTTGGACGAGACGGACGTCTACAGCCAAGTGCATGCACTCGCCACCGGCGATCCAGGCCCAGTGACCGTACGCGAGTCGTCACGGACGACGCGCTGGGCCATCCCAGAGCCTGCAGCGGACCGTCAATCCAGCGCGATTCGACTCGACCACGCCAAAGTGCAAGCTCGCCTAGCGGAGACTGCACACGTTGCTGCCCTGCTGACCGACATATTTGCCGACGACGAGATCCCGCCAGCGCACCCGCATGGCGCGTCGATCGGTTCGCCGGAGCCGCTAGATGAACCGCCTTCTGATCTGTCGCCGGTGCCGGGTATCGACGGGCTTGACGATGCCCATTCAGAGCTAGCCACAGCGCTGACGCAGCAAACCGAATGGCTCCGTTTTGAGGTCGAAGAACTGGCTGCCTCTTTGGGCCTGCCGCTCCTCGATGGTGCTCTCGACGTCATCAATGAGGCCGCTATTGACCTTTGCGGCGAACCGCTGATCGACGGTGACGACCCGCTCGAAATCAACCCGTACGCCCTCGAGGAGGTGCTGTGACATCAGCGAACCCCACAGCTGATCGAATTCGCCCGCGCGAACGCGATGCGGTTATCCAATCCCTACGAGCCGGAGTAGTGCCGCGCATCGGCCAACAGCACATTCAGGTTGGACGCGCCAACGAGGTCTCGGCACTTGTGACTGACATTGATCGAGTCGCCGACGGCGGCTCTGCCATCCGGTTCGTCATCGGGGAATATGGCGCAGGCAAATCGTTCTTCTTGAACTTGGTGCGCTCAATCGCTCTTGAGCGCAAGCTCGTCACCATCCATGCCGATCTGTCGCCCGACCGCCGCCTGCATGCGACAGGCGGCCAAGCCCGAAGTCTGTACTCGGAACTCATGCGCAACCTCTCGACACGTGCGAAATCTGACGGAGGTGCGATGCCATCAGTGGTTGAACGCTTCATCAGCGAGAGCCTCAGGCTCGCCCGTGCACGCGATGTGAGCCCGGAAGCTGTAATCCGTGAACGGCTCGCCCACTTGCAGGAAATGACCGGCGGATACGACTTTGCGGAGATCATCGCCGCCTATTGGAGGGCCCATGAGAACGGCAGCGAGCAGTTGAGCGCCGATGTGGTCCGATGGTTGCGAGGCGAGTTCTCCACCCGTACCGACGCTCGCGCAGCGCTGGGCGTGCGCACGATCGTCGATGACGGGAACTTTTACGACCAACTGAAGCTGTTCGCACGCTTCGTCCGAATGGCGGGCTTCTCCGGCGTGCTCGTGTGCCTAGACGAGATGGTGAACCTCTACAAGCTGTCCAACACAAAGGCTCGCAACTCCAACTATGAGCAGGTGTTGCGCATTCTGAACGACTGCTTGCAAGGTTCAGCCGACGGCCTCGGATTCGTGATGGGCGGCACCCCAGACATGCTGTTGGACACGCGCCGCGGCATGTACTCATACGCTGCGTTGCAATCCCGGCTCGCGGAGAACACGTTCGCGGCTGGTGGCCTCGTTGACTTCTCTGGGCCTGTGCTTCGCCTTGCGAACCTCTCACCGGAAGACATGTACGTGTTGCTCGGCAAGCTGCGACACGTGTTTGCCAGCGGTGAGCCGTCTCGTTACCTAGTGCCCGACGATGCCCTCGAAGCGTTCATGAATCACTGTGCTTCAAGAGTAGGCGACGCGTACTTTCGGACCCCCAGAAACACGATCAAGGAGTTCGTTAACTTGCTCGCCGTGCTCGAGCAAAATCCCGACGTTGAGTGGTCCGACCTGGTCAAGCGAGTCGAGGTTCCGGCCGAGTTCAATCCCGACCTTGAGCCGATCGACGAAGACAGCCCCGAGTTGGTATCCGGCCCGCCCTCGGGCTCACCTGAGGAGACTCGCCCGCCGATCCGCCCGGTGCGACCGATCGTGACCAGCAGCGATGACGAACTCACCAACCTCAAGCTCTAATCAACGGGCGTCTTCTGCGTTTGAACGCCTTCACCCCAGGCTGCAGCGTTGGATCTACGACCGAAGCTGGACGTCACTGCGTGAAGCTCAAGAACGAGCGATTGAGCCGATCCTCGCGGGTGAGCGCGACATCGTCATCGCCGCGGCGACGGCTGCAGGCAAGACCGAGGCCGCTTTCTTGCCGATCCTCTCGGCTCTTGTCAGAGCGACAGAGGAAAGCGAGCAGGAGCGGCACGATCCATGGACCTGGCATGATCCTTGGAAGCCACAACCAATCCAGTCAGCGACAGGCGTCCAGGTTCTCTATGTCTCGCCACTAAAGGCGCTGATCAACGATCAGTACGACCGTCTAGACCAACTTTGTGAGTGCGCCGAAATCCCGGTTCATCGTTGGCACGGCGATGTCGCTGGGTCATCGAAACAGCGTCTGCTGAGGGAGCCATCCGGAGTCCTGCTGATCACGCCCGAGTCGTTGGAAGCGCTCTTTGTGAATCGAGGGACGGCCATTCCCGCCCTGTTCACTGGCTTGCGCTATGTGGTGATCGACGAGCTGCATTCGTTCATCGCCACGCCGCGTGGCGCCCAACTGCAGTCTCTCCTACACCGTGTCGCACTCGCAATCCGGAGGCGTCCACCCCGGATCGGCCTCTCGGCGACTCTCGGTGACATGACTCAGGCAGTCAAGTTCCTGAGGCCCGCCGAGCCAGAGTGTGTCGAAGTCATCGACTGTGACGATGACGGAGCCGCAATCCAGTTGCAGCTTCGTGGCTACGTCTCCACGCCGCCAGCGATTCCTCAATCCGAAGCTGTGGTTCTAGAAGAAGCAGGTCAGGAAGTCCCCGTCGAAGAAACCTTGTCTGGAGACCGGATAGCGATTGCGGCTCACCTGTTTCAGGCACTCCGAAGTCAAGACAATCTGGTGTTCGCCAATGCGCGCAGCGATGTTGAGATCTATGCAGACTTACTTCGCCGCCGCAGCGAGCGTGAGCGGCTTCCGAACGAATTCTGGCCACATCACGGCAATCTCTCAAAAGAACTACGCGAGGACGTTGAGGAGCTGCTGAGGGACTCCACTCGTTGCACGACCGCCATTTGCACCTCAACGCTTGAGATGGGCATCGACATCGGTTCGGTTGCCAGCATCGCTCAGGTGGGCGCGCCGCCGTCGGTGGCGGCTCTCCGTCAACGGCTCGGTCGCTCGGGACGCCGCGACGACGAAGCTTCGATCCTGCGTCTCTACGTCAGCGAAGCCCCGATAGATGATCGATCAAGTGTGATCGATGAATTGCGTTGCTCCCTCGTACAGACCGCAGCGATGGTCAGGCTCATGCTCGACGGGTGGCTCGAATCGCCGGCTGATCCAGGGTTGAATTATTCGACGCTCATCCAGCAGGTCTTGTCCGTCCTGGCACAACACGGCGGCGCAAGGGCGGTCGAGATCCACCGGGCCCTGTGTGACGCAGGTCCGTTCGAACAAGTGGACCAAGCGCGATTTGCTGGCTTGCTCCGATCCATGGCAAGACACGATCTTTTGTCTCAGGCTTCCGACGGGTTGCTATTGCACGGCGTCGCCGGGGAGCGCTTCGTCAACCACTACAGCTTCTACACAGCATTTCAAACGGCATCAGAGTGGCGCTTGGTCACGGGCGGCAAGACCCTTGGCACGATCCCAATCGACCATCCACTCTATGAGGGACTCTTGCTCATTTTTGCGGGGCGGCGCTGGAGAGTGCTCAGCATCGACCCAGATGCTCGTGTCGTCGAACTCGAGCGGTCCAGCGGGGGCATCCCGCCGAGCTTCCCCGGAGGCGGCATTTCGGTATCGGACAAGGTACGAGCGGAAATGCTCTCGATTTACAAGTCCAGCGATGTACCAGAATGGCTCAGCTCAACAGCCCGGGAGCTGCTGGCCCAGGGCCGGGCTGCGTTTCACCGGCTCGGCTTGCGCGATTCTTCCTTGCTGGTCGACGGATCTGATCTGCTGCTGCTTCCGTGGATGGGTGATCGCTCCCTGTTCACCGCAGCGATGGCACTTCAGAAGCACGGATTGGAGACAAGCATCGATGGGCCCGTCATTCGGGTAGCTCGGACTCGCGCGAACGAACTCGCCGATTCGCTCGACGAACTTCTCGAAGCGAGCACCCCGAAGCCCGAAGAGCTAGCTGCAGAGATCCAGAACAGCGCCATCGAAAAGTGGGACTGGGTGCTCGATGCGGCGATGGCGGCCGAAGCCGCAGGCGCACGACAGCTAGACGTATCAGCCGGCTGGGAGCTGCTGACTCGTGTCGCTAGCAGCCTTGCTGAATCAACGAGTCGGCCTGCATACGACAAGGCGTCAACGTCGTTACGGCACGTTGAAGACTCCCTCGATCAGGAGTACTGCGTGGTTGACCTTGAGACGACTGGATTCAGCCCGCGCCTGGGGGACCGAATCGTCGAGATCGCAGCAGTGCGCGTGCGTGGCGACGGAACCGTCTTGTCCGAGTGGTCGACGCTCATCAACCCACTACGCGACATCGGTGCAACCGATGTCCACGGCATTACAGACCGTGACATCATCGACGCACCCGTGTTTCAAGAAGTGGTCGGCGACGCGCTACTTCAGCTCCGTGGCGCCGTTCTCGTAGCGCACAACCTTGCGTTCGATATGAGGTTTCTCACTGCTGAGTTTGACCGCGCCGACTTTGACATCCGAGCCTGGCCCTCACTGTGCACGCTGCAGCTCAGTGAACTCGTTGAGCCCTACGCCTCGCCCCGGAAGCTCGCCGACTGTTGTAGTCGTCACGGCATTGAAGTTGCTGCTGCACACGACGCCCTCGCTGATGCCCGAGCGACTGCCGCGTTGTTGGCTACGTATCTGCGTACGACGTCCGCCACCGGTCGCAGCTCGCTGGCGAGCATCGGCTGTAACCCCACTGTGTGGCCGCAGCGCCATCCGTCGATAGCACCCTCAGGCAAGTCGAGACTGCGCTAGAAATACAACGTGCCAGCGGACGGCTAGGTCAACTGCTACATGGGCGTCCCCATGACTTGACCCCTCGAAAGCAGCGGACTGAATCGCAGCCGAGCAAAAGCGCTCCAGAAACTGTGGGCTAGATCTGCCATTAACTGTAGGTTAATGTTCCTAGGAGTTGTAGGTTCCATGGTTTACGCGCTCGGCGGCCAAGGAAACAACAGGCAATGTCCGATACTCTCAAGCCTTCTGGCTACATAGCCCGTGTTACCGACGCCGCCGTTGCCGCCGCGCTCGAGGCAATGCCCACGGTCGTCATCGAAGGGCCAAAGGGTTGCGGCAAGACGTGGACAGGTCGGCGGTTCGCTCGCAGCGAGATCCTGTTCGACCGAGATCTGAACGCTCGACGCTCCGTGTCCGTGGCACCGGGCCTCGCTCTCGAAGGGCCCGAACCGCGGCTGCTCGACGAATGGCAGCTCGCTCCAGAAGTTTGGAACCAGGTGAGGCACGCCAGCGATGAAGACCAGCGCAAGGGCCGGTTCATCCTCACCGGATCGGCGGTCCCCGCTGATGACATCACCCGCCACTCCGGCGCAGGACGCATCGCACGGATTCGGATGCGTCCAATGTCGCTGGTCGAAACCGGCGAGTCCACTGGCGACGTGTCGGTGGGAGCTTTGCTTGACGCGAAACCGGTGAATGCACAGCGACCGGCGACAAGCTTCAACGATGTCGTCGATGCCCTCTGCCGCGGAGGCTGGCCGCAGCTGTCAGACGAGTCAACGGCCGAGGCCCAGCTGTTCTTGGACAACTACCTCGATGACGTGTGCCGCACCGATGTGGCAGCTGTGGATGACGTGGCGCGCGACCCGGCCGGAATCGCACGGTTGATCGCATCCGTCGCACGAAACATCGCCACGACCACGTCGTTCTCCAAGCTCGCCGCGGAAGCCGCTGGCGACCGGCCACTCAATCGCACGACGGCCACCGAGTATCTGCGCGCGCTGGAACGGCTCTACGTCGTTGAGGACGCTCCAGCCTGGCGTTCCCATCTTCGTTCACGAGCGACGCTGCGGGCTGCGCCCAAGCGCCACTTTGTCGACCCGTCACTCGCAGTCGCCGCCCTCGGGGGTAATCCGCAGCGGCTCTTGGCTGACCTCGAGGCGGTCGGATTCCTCTTCGAGTCATTGGTAGTGCGGGACCTGCGCATCTACAGCCAAGTCAACCGGGCATCTGTTTTCCACTATCGCGACAGTGATCAGCTCGAAGCCGACGTCGTCATCGAAGCCCGCGACGGCCGGTGGATCGCCGCGGAGGTCAAGCTCGGTGGCGAGCGCGACATCGAGCAAGCCGCTCAGTCGTTGAAAAGGCTTCGTGACAAGGTCGACACTTCACGAGTCGGCGAACCATCCAAGCTCCTGATCATCACCGCGACCGGATACGGCTATGACAGGCCCGACGGCACCAGCGTGGTGCCGATCACGGCGCTCGGCCCCTGAAATGCGCGAGCTATCGGCGGCGAAAGCGATTCACGCGCTGGCGGCTGCCTGCACCGTGGCGGTGACCTCGGGCGTCAGGTCGAGGTTGTGGAAGTTCTGGAGCCGCTCGATGGTCTCCGCGTAGCGTTCGCGCTTGCTGGCCTCCCGCTCGGGGGCACGCTCGGCGAATTCGGGCATGACCTCCTTGGCGAACAGCTCCATTGACTCGCAGATGTCCTCGTGGCGGTTGCGGCCCGCCTGGCTCACGAAGATCAGCTCGTCGACACCAGCATCCTCGTACGCCCGCACGAACTCGCGGATCTGGTCGGGCGTGCCAATGCAACCGCGCAGCGAGTCGAGCCCGCCAGCCGACACCAGGTTCTCCGCGCCCTCCGAGCCGACGGCCGCCTGCACGGTGGCGGTCAGCTTCGCAAAGCCCATCTCCTCACGGTTCTCCTCGAACTGGGTCCAGATGTCGGTGGCGCCCGGCGTGTGGGTGCCGAACGCGTAGTAGTGCAGCAGCGAGTAGGCGAAGAAGTGGAAGCCGTCGAGGCCCCGGTCGATCGCGGTCTGCTCATCGCGATGGCACATGAAGCCCGTCGTGACCGCGATGTTGGGGTTGGGCGCCAAGCCGGCTGGATCGGTGCAGGCCTCGAACGCGGCGTAGTAGTCCGAGACCCACTGGCGGGCCTCGTCGGGATCGATGAAGGAGAAGCTCAGCGCACCGAGGCCTCGCTGGCCCGCCATCAAGATTGTGTCGCGCTGGCTGCACGCCACCCACATCGGCGGGTGCGGGCGCTGCATCGGCTTGGGCACAACGTTGCGCGCCGGCATCGAGAAGAACTTGCCGGTGTGCCCCTCGTACGGCGACTGCGCCATCATCTTGGCGATCTCGGGCACCGCCTCTTCCCACATGGCCCGCTTGTCGGCCCGCTCGATCTCGAAGCCGCCGAGCTCCATGTCGCTCGAGGTTTCGCCGGTGCCGAATTCGACCCGTCCGTTCGAGATGATGTCGAGCGTGCCGATGCGCTCGGCTACCCGAGCCGGGTGGTTGTAGCCCGGCAGCACCGGCACGATGCCGTGCCCGATGCGGATGTTCTGGGTGGTCGCGGCGCAGGCCGACAGGAACACCTCGGGCGCCGATGAGTGCGAATACTCCTCCAGGAAGTGGTGCTCCACTTCCCACACCGTGCTGAAACCCAGCTTGTCGGCGAGCTGCACCTGCTCAAGTGCCTCGTGCACGATGCGGGCCTCGGCCCCGTCGTCCCACGGACGCGGCAGCTGGTGTTCGTAGAAGATGCTGAAGCGCATGCCGGTTCCTTTCGCGTTCAGTCTGCGGCCGCGATGCTGGCAAAGGCGGCATCCACGATGCGACCGCCCCGCGGGTCGCCGGTGATGGCGGCATCCATCCGATTCATCACGTAGGCCACCGAGGCGCGCACGTCGAAGTCGACGACGGCGATGGACCCGCCCCAGCCACCCCAGTGCATGTGGTTCGGGTTCGGGCTGGTCACCCAGCCGTCGAGCTGGCGAGCGAAGCCCAGGCCGTGCCGCAGTCGCAGCATCAGCACTTCGTCGATGTTGTCGACCTGCTCTTCAAGGCCCTTGCGCGCCCCGGCCTCGGACATGATCCGAACGCCATCCACTTCTCCGCCGCAGGCCAGCATTGAATGGACCCGCGCGACCGCGCGGGCATTTCCGATGCCGCCCGCCGCCGGGATTTCGGCTGCTCGCCACGCACGCGTCCGGGGTTCGGTGGCGTCAAGCGAGCAGCTCGCCAAGGTGCGCACAGCGATCGAATCGGGGTCGATCGGCACGCCGCTCGCTTCGAGCACCGCCAGCAGGGACGGGGGCGGAAGCAGCTCGCCGACTCGGTGGTCTTCCGACGCGGGCAGGCTCATCCAGAAATCCGCGCCGAGCGGCTCAGCGATTTCGGTGCGGAACCAATCCGCCATGCGCTTGCCGGTGATGCGGTAGAGGATCTCACCCTCGAGATTGCCCTGGGTGACGGCGTGGTAGCCCGACTTGGTTCCTGGCTCCCACCACAGTTCCTGGGCAGCCAACCGTTCGGCGATCGCGTCGAGGTCGTATAGATCCTCTGCCGAGACCGGCGGCACGAATCCGGGCAGCCCCGCCGTGTGCGACATGACGTGCCGCACCAGCACGCCTTCCTTGCCGTTCTGTGCGAACTCGGGCCAGTACTCGCACACCGGCGCATCGAAATCCAGCTCGCCCCGATCGGCCAACGCGAGCATGCACGTCGCCGCCATGGTCTTGGTGGTGGAGTACACGTTCACGATCGTGTCCCGGTCCCACGGGGTGCCGTTCGTGTCGGCGTCTCCGGCCCAGATATCCACGACAGACTCGCCGTCGACGGTCACCGCCGCAGCAGCACCAACTTCGAGGCCTTCGCCGAAGTTCCGCTCAAAGGCGTCGCGAACTGCCTCGAATCCCTCCCTGCACGTGCCGTGTATCTCCATGACCTGCCCTTCGTGCCATGTCGGCCCACACGGCCGCCAATTCGGGGCTCATCATGGCAGTAGCTGCATGCACTCGCCCATGCCGAAAGTGTCAGTACAGGACGCTGCGCGGCCGCGGGTGGCCTCCGCACTCAGGTGGTCGGCGCAGTAATCGGCGGTGCTGTGCCGAAGTCAGCCCAATCCGTGACGACGCTGAATGATCCAGCGCCGTCGATGACGGCGGTGTAGCTGACCCGCCTGATCAGGTCGTCGCGATCCACCCACACGTCGAGCTGGACGTTGTCGAGTCGCTGAGGCGATTCCTGATTCGTCATGGTCATGAACATGCCGAGCGACATGAGGAAGCCGGCCCCTGCGCCAGCAGGCAGGGAGTGCGTGCGGTAATGGGCCACCGTCACGCCGTCGAGACTGGTGTCGCCCACCTCCACGAAGTCGAACACGGCGCCGAGATCGTCGATGGTGACGCCGAACGTCAGATTCGACCTGACGGGTGCGCTGGAATCCTCGGATTCCGGAGCCCAGACATATGGATGGGGGCCCTCCCACGGTCCGTCGCCGGTCGCTCGATACGCCTGATCGCCGATGACCACTTCGGCGTAGGAACCCAAATCCGGGATGCCTGCCTCGGGCACTGCGGGTCCGGATGTCAGCCGATACTCGAAGCTGCGGTCCGAGAACACGCCTTCGATCATCATCTCCCACGGCTCGGCCAAGACATCGAAGTCGAACGTGACCGTCGTGGATGTGGTGGCTGAGCTGCTCACCCCGATCGTGGCCTCGACAGCCTCGTGCACGGCAGCAGTGGCATCGCGACCGGTGCCAGTGTCGTACACCACGATCGTCGCAGCCGCGACGACGGCGATCACCACCGCCGCGGCAGCTGCGCTGATCCAGCGTCGGCGAGCGGGCACGCCGACTGGGGACGATCTTTTCGGCCCGCGAACAACTCGAAGCCGCGGAGATGCCTCCCCGCTGTCCGCCAGGATTGACTCCAGCAACTGGGCCGGCTCCGGGTCCGTCGCCGAGGCCAGCGCATCGACGTTGACCGGGTTCGCCCGGCGCAGATCGGCGAGCAGTCTGTCTTCGATACCGGCACCAGTCATGAAGCACTCCCTTCGCCTGCGCTGGCGTCATCAAGACGACCAAGGCGCGCAGCGAGTCGTTTGCGGGCCCGATGGACGCGGATGGCCGAGGCGTTCGCCGAGATGCCGAGCACCTGGCCGATCTCGGCATGGCTGAGCTCCTCCCACGCCACGAGCATGAGCACTTCCCGGTCGGCTTCAGACAGGGCAGCGAGGGCCGCCGTGATCAGCGTCGAGCGCTCGCCGACCTCGGGCGCGACCGGTTCGTCTGCCTCCGCGGGGCGGACCAGGCGCAGCCGATCGTGCGCCGCCTGGCGCCGCCGACTGGAGCGTGTGGCGTTGCGGATCATGTTGCGAGCCACGCCGAACAGCCACAGCCGCTCGGAGCCCTCGGGGACGTCGTCGCGACGGCGCCACGCTGTCAGCAACGTGTCAGCGACAACCTCGTCGGCAGTTGCGGCATCGACCCTGCGGCGGGCGTACGCCAGCAACGGCCGGTACGCCTCGGCATAGAGGTGCCGGAACCAGGCCTCGTCGTGAGCGGCGACCATGCAGACAGCCATCATGGCTGTCATGTCCGCTTCTGCCTGACTCTTTCGCGGCGCCGTCACGCATGCTGTCCGGCGAAGTCGTTGACATTCGTGCCGACGATGCGATCATCGACGCCTACCTTGGTTCCGAGGTACACGCATGAGCAGCACCGATACCCAGACGCCAGCCGATGCACTCGGGCCAGCCACAACCCCTGCGCTGGAGGTGCGCAACCTGGTGGCCGGCTGGGGCGGTGTGCCCGCCGTGCGCGACCTGTCGCTGCACGTCCATCCCGGCGAGGTGGTGGCGCTGCTGGGGCCCAACGGCGCCGGCAAGACCACCACGCTGCTGACCATCGCCGGGATCCTGCGGCCGATCGACGGCGAGATCGATGTGCTCGGCGAGCCGCTCGGCGGGGCCAGCGCGCACCAGGTGGCTCGCCGGGGCGCCGCGTTGCTGCCCGAGGATCGCGGCATCTTCTTCCAGCTCTCCGTCGCGGAGAACCTGCGCCTGCACCGGCACCGTCGCAGCGAAGTGACCGAAGCCGACATCATCGGCTGGTTCCCCGCGCTCGAGGCCCTGCTGGATCGCCGGACTGGGTTGCTCTCGGGGGGCGAGCAGCAGATGCTGGCGCTGGGCTGCAAGCTCATCGCCGATCCGAAGCTCCTGATGGTGGATGAGATGAGCCTCGGGCTGGCGCCGATCATCGTGGAGCGCCTGCTGCCGGTGGTACGACGCATCGCCGACGAGACCGGCACCGCCGTGCTGCTCGTGGAACAGCATGTGCATGCCGCGCTCGCGATCACCGACAGGGCGTATGTACTCAATCACGGCGAGCTGGCGCTGTCGGGCACTGCGGACGAGTTGGCGCAGCGACCTGAGGTGCTCGAAGCCAGCTACCTCGGGGAGCGCACCCTCGACCACGAGTAGCGTCGGGGACTCCATGAGATATCTACATGCACGATCATTGGTGCTGCTCGTTGCGTTCTGTCTTCTGGCAGCTGCGTGCGGCGGTTCAGACGGCACTGGCGACGACGCCCCGACCACCACAGCTTCGGGCGGCGCCGCCACGGACACCGGCACGGCGACCGACGCCACGACCGGCGACGGCACCGGCGGAGCTGCAGCAGGAGGCGACGACGCGTCGGGCGATGGCGCACCGATCGACCGCACCGGCGAGGTCATCCGGGTCGGCTATGTCAACAACGAGGGCGGCAACATCTCCCTGCCCGAGCTGCGCATCGGCGGCGAGGTAGCCATCGGGGTGATCAACGACGCGGGCGGCATCCACGGCGCCAGGATCGAGCCGATCTTCTGCCTCTCCGACGGCACGCCCGAGAGCGCCATCAACTGCGCGATCAAGCTGATCGAAGAAGACGTCGACATGGCGTACATGGGCGTCGAGCTGGGCTCCGAAGCGGCATTCGGACTGTGGCTCGACGCCGGCATTCCCTACGTCTCGTCGCACTCGTGGGGCCAAACCGAGAGGAACAGTCCCGGCTCCTTCCTGCTCCACGTGGCGACCGGGGCATTCGCCGTGGGCCCCGCCAAGACCTTCTCCGAACTCGGCATCGACCACATCGCAGTCGTCGTCCAGGACTCCTCCACCGCCCTGGACTTCATGGACAACATCATCGCCCCGGTGCTCGCGCACTACGGCATCGAGATGGAGCGCGTCGTGGTCGACATCGCAGCGCCCGATTGGACCGCCGCCATCGCGGCGGCGCAGTCCGCTGGCGTCGAGGGAATGATGGGCCAACTCGACGAGTTCGGCTGCATCGGCATGGTCGGATCGGCCGCCGCGAGCGGCTTCGACAAGCCGATCTTCGCCGGGTCCTGCACGCTGTATATCGACGTGCTCGGGCCTGCTGCCATCGGCACATACACCCAGGGTGACCAGTGGGTCCCATGGGTTGCCGAGTTTGCACCGCCCGATATCCAAGAACGGCTCGCGCAATACGCCGACCACATGACCGCGGCCGGTCACGAGCAGCTGATCGAGGGCTTCGCCATTGCCCCCTACGGAGCATGGCGCGAGATCAAGTTCATCCTCGAGACCATCGAGGGCCCGATCACCTCCGAGTCGATCACCGACGCCTTCGCCAACGCCGGCGAGACGCCCGGATGGTTCGGCCCCAACCTGCGCTGCGGGCAGGCACCGTGGCCGCCAGAGTCCTCGCACTGCATGTCGCACATCATGGTGTGGCAGGTGGTCGAGGCCGACGACGGATCGCTGCGCCGGATCGTGGTCGGCGACGGACTCTTCGACGCGTACGAGCTGAGCGGACTGTAGGGAGGCTGAGCCCCGGACCCAGCCAGAAGAACCGTCAATATCCACACAGCCTCCGACGCATCTGCGAGCATCTGCGGATGAGTGATCGGGCAATCTGAGGCGGATCTGCCGAAGTGGACCAGTACCTGCTCTTCGCGATCATCGGCTTGGGATCGGGCTGCCTCTACGCGGCGCTGTCGATGGGCTTGGTCATCACCTACCGGGGCACCGGCATCATCAACTTCGCCACTGGCGCGATGGCGATGTGGGGGGCGTACGTCTACGACGAGCTCAGCGACACCGGCGATCTCGTGCTGCCGCTGGTGCTCATTCGCAGCCGCATCAGCCTCGGAGGCAGCTCGGGCAGCGTGCCCTTCGGGGTGGCCATCGTCCTCGCCGTGCTGTCGTGCAGCCTCGTCGGGCTGTTGGTGCACTTCTTGGTCTTCCGGCCGCTCCGGCGAGCCCCGATCCTGGCTCGCGTGGTCGCGTCGGTCGGCGTGCTGCTGATCATCCAAGCCCTGATCGTGATGCACTTCATGAGCAGCGCCCGCGTCGTCGCTCCGATCCTGCCCAACGAGCCAGTGAGCTTCGCAGGGGTCAGCTTCTCTCGCGATCGCCTCTGGCTCACGGCCGTCGTGCTGCTGACCGCCGCCGCGGCATGGGCGTGGTTCCGCTTCACGCGCTTGGGGCTCGCCACGCGGGCCTCGACCGAGAACGAGCGGGCAGTCAGTCTGGCCCGCTACTCGCCGCAGGTGCTGGCCGGCTCGACGTGGGTGCTGTCGAGCACGATCGTCGGCTTCCTGCTGATCATGGCCTCGCCGATCGTCTCCCTCAGCCCGTGGACCTACCTCTCGATCGTTCCGGCACTCGCCGCGGCAGTCATCGGTCGGTTGCTGTCCATCGCCGTCACCGTGGCGGCCGCATTCGGGCTCGGCATCTTCCAGTCGATCGTCGTGTACCAGACCACCAATCCATGGTGGCCCGATTGGGCGATCACCGGCATACCCGACGCTCTGCCGTTCGGGGTCATCGTGATCGCCCTGTTCGGCTTGGGTCACAACCTGCCGACCCGTGGCGCCGTCGAAGCCGATGCCCTGCCCGAGGTCGTCCGGCCGAAGATGCGGCCGAGCGTGGTCGCATCGGCCGTGGTGGCGGCCGGAGTGCTGACCGCCGTGGCACAGGGCAGCTACCGCATCGGGATCATGACCAGCATGATCATGACGATCGTCATGCTGTCGCTGGTGGTGCTGACCGGCCTCGTCGGCCAGATCTCGCTGGCCCAGGCTGCCATCGCGGGAGCCGCGGGCTTCGCGCTCAGCAAGCTGGGCGATTCGGTTGGCATCCCGTTTCCCATCTCACTGCTGCTCGCAGCGCTCATGGCCACCGCCTTCGGGCTCGTGGTCGGCGTCTCCGCCCTGCGCATACGCGGCGCACAGCTCGCGGTCGTGACACTGGCGGGAGCGGTCGCGCTCGAGGAGTTCGTGTTCCGCAACTCCGCCATCACCGGTCGGTATGGCAATCCCATTACAGGTCCTTCGTTGTTCGGCGCGAACCTCAGCATTCGCGAGGGCAGGAACTTCGCCCGCATGGAATTCGGCTTCCTGGTGCTGGCCGTGGTGACCGTGTGCGCCATTGCCGTGGGCAACCTGGCCCGAAGTGCGACAGGGCGCCGCTTCCTGGCCGTTCGTTCCAACGAGCGGGCGGGCGCGTCGGTCGGCATCAATGTTGCGGGCACGAAGATGCTGGCGTTCGCGCTCGCGTCGTTCCTGGCTGGCGTGGGCGGCGCATTCATCGGCTACAGCCGGGGCCAGCTCTCCGCGGAGAGCTTCGCCGTGCTCATCGGCCTGAGCTTCTTGGCGCTGGCCTACCTGTGCGGGATCACGAGCGTGCCCGGCGCCATCATCGCCGGGCTGTTCGCCCCGCTCGGCATCGTCTACATCACCGCAGATCGGATTGCCGAACTAGGCCGGTGGTACCAGTTGGTGGCTGGAGTCGCACTGGTGGCAACTGCGATCTTCTTCCCCGAAGGCGTGGCAGGCGCGTACCGCCAGAACCTCGCACGCTTGCGAGCATTCCGGTCACGCAGGCGGGCCCGGGCCGAGGCGCGCGAACGCAGCGATCTCGGCGCGACGCCCACCGAGCCTGGCGCCGGGACGGCGGGCGAGTCGGTCCGTCTGTCGGAATATCGGCGCAAGGAGCGCCAGCGCAGCTTCGAGGGCGCACCGGTCGTGCTGGCAGTGGAGGATCTCACGGTGCGCTTCGGCGGGCTGAAGGCGCTGGACCAGGTGTCGCTGCGAGTCCGTGAGGGCGAGATCGTGGGATTGATCGGACCGAACGGCGCCGGCAAGACGACGCTGATCGACGCACTGACGGGTTTTGTGCCGTCCCGTGGGCGTGTGACGTTCTGCGAGGAACGGCTTGCCCGTGAAGCTCCCCATGTGCGAGCCCAGCGGGGGCTGGCACGCACGTGGCAGTCGCTCGAACTGTTCCATGACCTGACCGTGCGCGAAAACGTGCAGGTTGCCGCCGAGCGGTCCTCGATGCGCTCGGTGCTCGCCGATCTCGTCATACCCGAGCGGCCAGCGGACACGTCGCGGGTTGATGCAGCGATGCAGATCGTCGGCTTGGTCGGTGACACCGAGACTCGTCCAGCCAACCTCCCGCTCGGCCGCCAGAAGCTGGTCGGTGTTGCACGCGCGCTGGCGTCGGAACCCCGGGTGATGCTCGCTGACGAGCCAGCCGCAGGATTGACCACTGCGGAGAGCATCGCGCTGGGCGTGCGCCTGCTGGACGTGGCATCGGAGGGCGTGTCGATCTTGCTGATCGACCACGACATGAATCTCGTGCTCGACATCTGCGACTACATCTATGTGCTCAACTTCGGTCAGATCATCGCGGAGGGCACGTCAGCGGAGATCCGGGCCCACCCGCGCATCAGGTTCGTCTGCATCGGGATCGAGAGCGGCAGCGTCCTCGAGAACTTCGTCGAGCAACGTGTCGACGCCAGCTTGCAGTTCGAACGTGGCCTGACGGCTGGACCCGATCAGCCCTGCTTCTTGAGCGATGAGCGGAAGCCGGTGCCGCAGCGAGTCGAAGAAGTTCGCCTCCCCGTTGCCAAAGGCAATGAACTGGCGAGCCAACGGGACCAATTGAGGATGTACCTCGCTTCCGCCCTCCTGCTCCAGATACGCAATGCTCGCCTCCAGGCGGTGAGCTGCGGTCGCAAACCTCTCCTCGGCTTCGGCGATCAGCGTCGGCTCGGAGATGATGATGGCGATGATGAGGCCAGAGAAGGTCCGGAAGAGCGAGTTGAAGATCAGCGTCAGGTGCCGGTACCGCAAGAGCTCCTCACGTGACAGCGGTTCAGAACCGCTCACCCCGTCCTCGATGAACTCGCTCCTGCCGGTCAGCATGTAATACAGCTGGTTGTCGAGGCTCGAGACCACCGCCGGCCGAAGCTGGTAGTCGAAGAAAGCCCTCAGCTGCGCCCGTTGACCCGCGGCGGATTGGAGAGCCTCGACGAGTTCGGCGCGGCCATGGTGAATCTGGTCGACGTTGGATTGCAGACCGTCGACTGCTGAGTGCATAGGCAGGGCGGCGTCGCCATGGCCTGCGCCATCGAGGACGTCCAGGTGCTGGCGAATGCCGGACAGATCGGCTGCGACAGCGTCGCGAATCGCCGGCAACTCACCCAGCGGCGTCGTGGGGGCGCTTCTGGCCGTAGCCACGGCCGCAACGGAACCCACGTGCTGGTCAACTGCCAGAGCTGCATGCAGAACTTCGGCGATCCCGTGGTACCCATCGACGGATCCGACGCTGGCGACCGCTTGAGTCAGGAGCGCCGTGGCCTCCGCCTGCAGCGCCGCCGCGGTCCCATCAATTGCGGCAATGTCACGCGCCTCCTGCGCGGCCAGACCCAAGCGGATCTTCATCATGTCGATCATGTTCGCTTCGCCGTAGGCGCCGTCCACGAGTTCCCTCGCGAGCGGAATCAGCGTTGGCTGCAGATCTGGGTGGGGGTCTTCAGCGAATACCCCGATGCTGTCTTCGAGCTGGTACATCACCAGATCGACGTTTTCCTCGACCGTGGCAACGAAGGCAATATCCGACTGTCTGGCCGCAACCTCGAGGAGGACCGATCCTTGGTCGACTTGCTGAGTCATGAGCGCGAGGCGCGAGTACCGCAGCAGGTCGTCGGGTGTGACAGCTTCGCTGCGGTCGGTGATCAAGCCATAGAACACGTCGTCCTCGCTCGCCACCGACGCAGGCACCAGTTCCCAATTGGTCATGGCAATGATCTCTTGCCGGCGTCGTTCGGACTCGCGTCGGACTTCGGCAAGGGCGAGTCGCCGTCGTTCGATCTCTGCGGAGCGCTGCACAAGCTCATTGGTCAGCTCGCGCATCGTCGCCGATGCCTGCGAATGCCCTGAACTCTGCAGAACGTCGAGTTGCTCATACAGCGTTTCAATCTCTGCGTCCATCGAGGCTCGGGACTCCGCCAGAGTCTCTGCTGTCATGCCTGCGTGGGTTGCCACCGTGGCAGCGTCCGCCAACGACTTCACCTGCCGCACAACTGCCAGCGCGCTCGTCACCGCACCAATGTCGGGTTCGTCATCGGCCGGAGCCGCCGAGTCGCCGGCAACGACCCAGCCGACGGCCGTGCTCGCAGCGATGATCGCAAACACGACCAGCGTGATCGTCGCGAGCCGGGCCGACACCCGCAAACGGCCCATTACTGCGAGTCCCCAAGATTGGCCACCGGCACGAACCTGCCGTCGTCGTTGATCACCGTCAGCAGGACTTCGTCGGATCCCTGGTTGTCGTCCGGGCCGTACTGCAGGCTGACGCCGGACAGGTCGATGGCCTCCAGCTCGGCGAATGCGCCCAGGAAGCACGCGCGGGTCACATCTGCTCCGCACGTTTCGAGTGCCACGATGGCCAATCGTCCCGCCAGGTACCCCTCCAGCGAGACGAACCCGGGCACTGCGCTCGGATCGAGCTCGCTGAGCGCCTCCCGGTACTCCGCCACGACCGGGGTCCCGGCATCGTCGGGAATCGGGACCACCTGTGTCACGTACACACCGGGCGCTTCATCTCCCAGCTCCTGCGCCAGCGCATTGCTTCCCACGAACGAAACGGCCATGAAGACCGGATCAACGTCCATGCGCAGCAGCGAGATCGCCTTGGCCACCGGCTGGTAAGCACCGATGAAGATGACCGCCTCGGGCTGTGAGTCTGCGATGTGGAACACCGCAGCCTTCACCGCGCTGGAGTTCCGCTCGTAGTACCAAGTGGCAACGGGTGCCAGCCCGCGTTTGTCGAGGGCCTCGGTCACACCGTTCAAGCCGGATTGGCCAAACGAGTCGTTCTGGTACATGACCGCCACCCGGGTGACGCCTAGGTCTTCGGTGAGGCGCTCCACCATGTGCTCGGTTTCCTGCGCGTACGAGGCTCGCAGGTTGACTACCGAGTTGAGATCGGGATCGCGCAGGAAGCCAGCGCCGGTCAACGGTCCGACAAACGGCACAGCCCGCGACTCGGCGAGCGGGACAGCCGAGCGCGACGTCGGCGTTCCCACCTCTCCGATCAGCGCAAACACTCGCTCTTGGGTGATCAGGTCACGTGTGCTGGCGAAGGCAAACCCCGGCTCGTACCGGTCGTCTCGCGTGACCAGTTCGAGCATGCGGCCGTGTACCCCGCCTGCTCGGTTCTACTCCGCGAACGCGGCCTCGATGCCCAAGCGCATGGCATGTCCCAATGCCTGCGCCGGACCGCTGAACGCCGCAGACTGCCCGAACAGCACACGATCATCGGAAACGCCGGGGCTCGCCGGATCGCCGGGCGCCGGTGCTGTCACCGGCGCGGGCGCCTCTGATGTACCGGCCATTGCATCATCATCCGGCGTGGTGCCGGTGAACGCCGCCACCAGGATGGCCACGCCCGCAACCAGAGCTGCCAACCGCCCAGTTGCCGGGGGGAGGTAGGTAGACATGGCGTCCTTCCTTTGCTGAGAGTCGCGGGAGCGCCGCATCCATCGATGGATACGGGGATCGCAGGTCCAGCTACATGGCGCTCGGTGATAGCAGCGATTATCTGGGTGAGTGTCGTGACATCCCGGTGGGCGGGTCCGACGTGTCCGGCGGCTGCGATCTAGCTCGGGGAGCCAGCAGCGGCAATTGCCGCGTGGATGCGGGCTGGACTCAGGGGCAGTTCGTCGACGGTGATGCCCAACGGTGCGAGGGCATCGCACACGGCGTTCGCTATGGCTGCATACGGGCCGAGCGTGCCGCCCTCGCCTACGCCGCGGATCTGGTTCAGGTTGTGCGCCGGATCGGCGACATGGCCCAACTCGATCGACGGCACCCGGTCGGCGGTGATGGCCAGGTAGTCCATGAACGTGCCCGAATGCAGCTGGCCGTCGGCGTCGTAGACGAAGTGCTCGTACAGCGCGCCGCCGATGCCCTGCGCGATGGCACCGTGCATCTGGCCTTCCACGATCATCGGGTTGATCACGCGGCCGGTGTCCTCCACGCACACGATGCGCTGTAGGTCCACCTCGCCGGTGTCAAGGTCGACCGCGACCACGGCGGCTTGCGCGCCCGCTGCGAACGTGCCGGTCATCGGGTCGTAGAAGCGCATGGCCTCCAAGCCGGGCTCCAGGCCGGGCGGCAAGCGGTGGGGCTCGAAGTACGCCACCTGGGCGACCTCGCCGATGGTGACGCCGACCGCGGGCGCGTCCTGCGTGTGGATGAAGCCGTCGTCGATGCTCAGCCACTCAGGCTCGGCTTCGAGCAGGTGTGCCGCAATGACGAGCGTCTTGGCCAGCACGGTGCGGGCAGCCAGCGTTGCTGCACCCGAGCCGATGACGCCCTGGCGGCTGGCGAATGCACCCATGCCGAACGAGATGCGATCGGTGTCGCCCATCTCGACGGTCACCTGATCGACACTGACGCCGAGTTCAGCAGCCACCACCTGCGCCATGGTGGTTTCGAGGCCTTGGCCTTGCGAGGTGACGCCCATGGCAGCGGTGATCGTTCCCGACGGGTCCACGCGCACTTCTGCCGACTCATGGCCGGTGCGGAACGGCAACCGTGGACCCGCCGAGGCTTTCTGGCCGAGACCGGTCAGCTCGTTGTAGCAAGCAAAGCCGATTCCCAACGCACGCCGTTCGACTCCCGCAGCGCGGGCTTGGGCCTGGTGTGATCGGAACCCGTCGTAGTCGACGAGCTCCACGGCTTGGTCGAGGCAGTCGAGGTAGGTGCGTGAGTCGTGCACCAGCCGCGTGGGAGCGGTGTAGGGCAGGTCGTCGGGAGCCACGAGGTTGCGCCGGCGGATATCGAGGGGGTCCATGCCGAGTTCGGCGGCTGCATCGTCGAGCAGTCGCTCCATCACGAACACCGTCGCCGGCCGGGCGACACCGCGGTACGGGCCGGTCGGCGTGGTGTTGGTGGCCACGCCCAGCACCTCGCAGCGGTAATGGGCGAGCTTGTAGGGGCCGGTCAGCAGGCCGCCGGCCATGAGCGGCTCGATGCCCGCCGTCCACGGCGGTGAGCTGTAGGCGCCGACATTGGCATGCAGCACCGCGTCAATCGCCACCAGCGTGCCGTCCGCGTCGAAGCCGGCCCGCACCGAGTACTGGTGGTCACGGGCATGCAGCGCAGTTGCCATGTGCTCCGATCGAGTCTCGACCCACCCGACAGGACGGCCGAGCCGCCGAGCGAGTTGGCTCACCACGACGTCTTCGGGATACAGCGCCCCTTTGATGCCGAACCCGCCGCCGACATCGCCGACCACCATGCGCACAGCGCTGTCGGCCACGCCGAGCACTTTGGCCATGCCGGCGCGATGCAGGTACGGCACCTGCGAGGTGGCGTGCAACGTCAGCTTGGTGCCCTCGCGATTCCAGTGAGCCACGGCGCCGCGACCCTCCATGGGCGTGGCACCGTGCCGGTTGGTGCGGTAGTGACGTTCGAGCACCAGGTGCGAGCCGACAATTGCTGCGTCCGCGTCGCCGGCATCGAAGGTGCGGGTGACGATGAGATTGTCGGGTGCGATGTCGTGCACCGGTTCGGAGGGATCCGTCGCAGCAGCCACGGCATCGACGTGCACCCGGAGTTCGTCGTAGGTCACCTCCACCAGCTCGGCGGCGTCGGCCGCTGCCGCCGCCGTGGTGGCGATCACCGCAGCGACGGCCTCGCCCTGGTAGCGCACCTTCTCGGCCGCGAGCACCGGCTGGGGGGTGTTCACATGTGTCTGCAGTGCCGACTCGGCGATGAGCGCCAAACCGGCGAAATCCGGGTCGGCGCCAGTCGCAACATCGACCACACCGATGGCCTGCCGGGCAGCCGACACATCAACCGAGACGACCCGCGCATGGGCGACCGGACTCCGAACGAACGCCACGGCGAGCTGCCCGTCGTAGCGGACGTTCGCGATGTAACGACCGCGCCCTTGCAGCAGCCGGCTGTCTTCGCGCCGGGGCACGGGCTTGCCGAACGGACCGCCCTCGGTGGGCGTTGTTTCATCCAGCCGGAATGGCTCGTCTGCCACGCTGCTCTCTTCTCCGCCGGTTCCCGACCGGCTGCTCTGGCGCAATCCGGACGGAGGCCTCGCTCACACCATCGAGTAGCCGCCGTTGACGGAGATGGTCTGGCCCGTCGTCCATCCCGACAGTGGCGAGGCCAGCAGCAGCACCATCGGCGGCACGTCGTCGGGCACACCGACCCGCCGCAGCGGATACATCTTGGCGATGCGAGCCATGCGCTCGTCGTCGGCATTACCGGTGTGGTGGGCAAACCGCTCCGAGCGCACCAACCCGAGCGACACGGCGTTGGCGCGGATGCCGTTGCGGCCGAATTCCTTGGCGATCGACTTCATCAGGCCCATCGTGGACGCCCGAGTGGTGGCCACCCCCGCCAAGCGGCTCTCGCCCACACGGCCCGAGTCGCCCATGAGCGACACGATCGAGCCTTCGATGCCCGCATCGACCATGTGGCGTACGACGGCTTGAGTCATGCGCATGGTGCCCATCACGGTCACGTCCACCATGCGCGCCAGATCGTCGGGGTCAGCATCGACAAACGGCCCGGTGTCGGTGTAGGCGGCGTTGTTGACCAGCACGTCGATGCTGCCGAACTCGCTGACCACCTCATCGACTGTGCGCTGCACGTCGTGGCCGCTGGTGACGTCGCAGCGGATTGCGAGCGCCGCGCGGCCCGCTTCCTGCGCTGCGGCTGCGCCCTTCTCGGCACCCTCGCTCGAAGCGTTGAAGGCGAAGGCCACGTTCGCACCCTCGTCGGCGAACGCCGCAGCGATGGCCAGACCAGGACGTTCTTTCCCGTCAACTGCAGATCCATCGCATGCTCCGATTCGTGTGCCCGTGCCCGCACGGCACTCCGTCAGTCTGCCGCTATCAGCACGTGAGCGCCCGCGCGCCCCGGCACCGCGCCGCCACGACGGCAGCGAGCTCTGTCGTAATCCGGTGCAGCCGGTCTGCGGGCTACCGCTATGGTGGCGACCATGGCGTACAAGCCGGCGGAATACCACCCCGCTTTCGAGGAGTACTCCGAGACGGTATACGAGCTGGCGGAGGACGGCGTCGAGGTCATCCAGGCGCGCATCGCCGAACGCCTCGACGTGTCGCGCCCGGCCGTGTCGGAGATGATCCGGCGCATGCAGCGCGAGGGCCTGGTCCAAGTCGACGACGAGGCGCACATCAGCCTCACCGACGAGGGCGAGGAGATCGCCACCACCGTGGTGCGTCGGCACCGGCTGGCCGAGCGGTTCCTGACCGACGTCTTGAAGCTGAATTGGGCCGACGCCCACCACGAGGCGGGCCGCTGGGAGCACGTGATCTCCCCGGTCGTGGAACGGGCGATGATGGACCTGCTCCACGATCCGAACACCTGCCCGCACGGCAACCCCATCCCCGGCTCCGACTACACCGCGCCAACGAACGCGAGGCCGCTCGCAGACATCGGGACGGCCGGCGGCTTCACGGTGCAGCGCATTCCCGAAGAGCTGGAGTTCGCACCCGGCCAGCTCGAATTCTTGGAGCAATCCGGGCTCATGCCGGGCCGATCGGGAACCGTCATGTCGGTCTCGCCGGACGGCACCGCCACCGTGGAGATGGATGAGGGCACGGTGGGCGTCAGCGCCTACACCGCTGAGCGCATTCTCGTCACTGCAGGCGACTGAGCGATCCGGCGCCCGCCGTGGCGCCTCTCAGCTCGGTGCCCGCGTGGGCATCGGCCCGCTCCGCCGAGCAATGACTTGCGCGCTGTCACACGCCGCGCTTGCGCGCGGTCACACGCCGCGCTTGCGCGCGGTGCGTTAGCACTGCCTAACATGGGTCATAAGGAGTCGTGCACCACGGTGGTGCGCGCTCCAGCACAGCGCCGGGGTCGCCGACGTCGATGATCGTCTGCCAGTGTCTTGCGACGAATGAGGCCGCCATCCGGAGACTCGCCGCGCACGGTGGCACGACAGTCCGCGACGTGTCGATGGCCTGCGGTGCCGGGACCGACTGCGGCAGCTGCGTCGCCATGATCCAGGCCGTGCTCGACCAGTGCGTGCTCGAGGCCATCGACCCCGAGCATCACCCTGTCCACTCGATTGCATTCGAGGCGATCGCGGTGGGCGCCTAGCTCCTGGGCCCCGGGCCCGAGCGGCCCGCGACCGGCGCGAACACAGGCGGGAAGCAACAGCCAGCGTGCGCTGTCGTCTGCCGATTCGGATTGCTCCGGCATGCGCGTAGGGTGGAGTTCATGCAGGGATCACCCGAGGTCATCGAATTCTTGAACGAAGCGCTGACGGCCGAGCTGACGGCCATCAACCAGTACTTCGCCGCCTCGAAGATCGCCGGCAACTGGGGATATGACCGGTTGGCCTCCAAGTACCACGAGGAGTCCGTCGAGGAAATGCGCGATGCCGAGAAGCTCATGGAGCGCATCCTGCTGCTGGATGCGCTGCCCAACATGCAGCGGCTGGGCACGGTGATGATCGGCGAGACCGTGCCAGAACAACTTGCCCTCGACCGGCAGCTCGAAGAGCACGCCATCGAGCGGTACCGCACTGGCGTGCGGCTGTGTCTCGACCACGGCGACGCCGGTACCCGGGAGCTGCTGGAGCACCTGCTGGTCGGCGAGGAAGAGCATCTCGACTGGATCGAAACCCAGCAGAGCCTCATCGAAGACATCGGCATCGAGCGGTACCTGCTGAGCCAGATCGGCGACGACTAGCACTCCTCAGCGCTTGAGCAAGTACGTGCGCCCGCTGCGGCGGCGGAATTCTCAGCGGCTAGGGGTGAAGTTCGATTTCGGGGTCGTAGGCGGCGGCCGCGAACCAGAACGTGTCGATGTGCTCGATGGGCTGCAGCTGAGCGCCCGCCAGGGGGCCGTCGAGCGCCCGGCCGAGTATCGACCAGGTGGAGCCGGTCTGATCGTCGGTGAATGCTCCCGGCCCGGCCGAGCTCGCAGCGTCGGGCATGCGGCTGAAGGTGAGAGCCTGACCGTCGACGTTGGGGTCGAACACGCCGGTAGCTCCGACATCACGGCCGAAGGCCACCTGCTGGTTCTGGATCGGAGTCGCCGTGCCCGGGAGATGAAGTGCGATCACCGTCGTGCCGCCCAGGCTCAACGGCAGCACGCCTGCTGAACTCAGCGTGTCGAGCTGCACTGCCACCGAGGCGTCGCCGTGGCGGACGACCAGCACGCGAGTCTGCGGTGGCAGGCGATCGTCGGGGGTGCCGCCGAAGAAGGTTGGGCTTCCATTGGGAGTGTCGTAGTTGACGTAGGGATTGGTGCCGTATGAGCGCCCGAAGCCTCCGGGACGTGTCATCACGAGGCCGTTGGGATGCTCGTCGAGGAACGTCTCGAAGGCCACGGTGGCCATCGGGATCAGCTCGAGCTGGGATCCGGTGAGCGCGCCCGCGATGGCCTGACCGGTGTAGTGGGCCCACAGGCTCTCGGTCTGGCGGTCGTACATGACGAGTGCCGAGTTGTAGAGCCGGCCCGAAGTGCCGAAGTCGAAGATGCGATCGCCGAGCTGGCGGTAGTACCCGATAGCCGTGTTGCACAGCGGGCAGTAGGTGATGGTGACCGGCTCGCCACCGACGGTGTCGTTGACGATCTCGTGCCACAGCAGCACCTGCACCGGATAGGCGCGGGCATCACCGTTGAGCGTGAGCGTGACCACGGCTTCCTGGGGCTGCAGGAAGCCGACGTCGGCGGCCCGCTCGAACTCCGGTGCGTCGATGGAGGGGATGCCGTCGGGTGGCGGCCCGCCGGAGAGGACATCGAGGGGCGACACCAGCGGTTCGGGCAGCAGGGGCGCAGTCATGCCCTCGCGCAGCGCCGAGACGGTGGACTCGCGCGGGCCGCCGGGGATCTGGGTGACCCTGACGTCGACGATCACCTCGGCCGGCGTGGTTGCCGGCGGCGCCGCTGCGGCCGTCGTCGCCGGCGCGGTGTCGGCGCTCGCTGCCCCCGTCGCATTCGAACCCGTGGTATCGGGTTCGGACGGCTCGTCGCTGGACGAGTCATCGGCACACCCAAGCGCGATGAACATGAGCGCTGCTGCCAGCAGCACCAGCACGCCGCGGGCGCCGCGCCCTCGTACAGCCGCGAGCTTCAGCCGGAATCGATCCAGACGGCGGCTGGTCGTCGTGCCGGCGCGGATGTCAGCCGGAACGGATGCCGCTGTCGTGAGAGCCATCGTGCGACGCTACTCCGGCCGTTCGCGCCTCCATGTTCAGGGCGCTGACGCAGGTGCGCTCCGGCAGATGCCAGAGCGCCCACGATGCGGCCGGTTCGTCGACGAGGCGCCGGGCGTTCGTGCACCGCTGTGCCAGGTCATCGTGGGCAACGACCAGCTCGGAGCACAGTCGGTCGCCGTAGTCCAGCTCCACCCGTTCGTGGTCGATCTCGGGCAGCTCCAGGCGGTACAGCCACAGTGCGTACTCGGGTACCGACGCCCGGTCGTGGGCGAGACAGGTCAGGCCGTCGTCGACGGCGTCGGCCACGGTGCCTGCCGCGACCACCTGGTCTCGGGCGACGGCGCCCACATCGGCCAGGTGGCGGTGGTTCGAGACGGTCGCGACAGCTCCCAGCACGAGCACGACCGTCACAAGCGCACCCATGGCAACGCCTGGGACGCTTGCCGCGTCCACGCGGGCAGCATCCGTTGCTGCGCCTGATGTCGGCGCTGGGGCTGATGCAACGATCTCTCCGTGGTCCACCGGTGCACGCCCGCGCAGCGCTACGGCGGCCAGCACCATGCCGAGCAGGGCCACGACAAGAGCCGCAACGGCCACCGCACCCAAACGCTCATCGAACAAGATCCATGCAGGACTGAACGACAGGGTCATGATGCGACGCGGCGCAGCGTCGTAGCCACCCGCAGAACCAACGACCACCGCGCACGCGATCACCGCCACGGCCGCGCTCGCGCCCAGAAGTGACGATGCATTCGGTCGGCTCCGCCGGCGGGACGCGAGTTGTGCCAGCGTCACTGCAACAAGCGGCACCGCCCACGGGTCGACATAACGCCCGTAGAGCAACGCGTCGGCCCGTGCGCTGCCTGTCAATGTCCAGCCGCCGAGCATCACGGCTCCGATCGCGCCAAGCGCCAAACAGAGCAACGCTGCCGTCAACGGATCGGGAATGCTGGCAGACCGATTGCGGGCCAGCCAGATGGCCGCACCGAGGCCGGCGACCAGGCCGATCAAGCCGAGCCCGGCCGTGCCCCCGCCCAAGGCCAGCAGCTGTCCCGACACGGTGGCGATTGGTTCGGCGCCACGATCCAGCTGCGCCGCTTCGCTCAGGCGCTCCGTCGGCCACGTGTCGGTGAGGGTCAGCGCCACGGCCGTCGCTGTGCCGCCGGCGGCCAGTCCCACGCCGAGAGCGGCCCAGGCACGGCGGCCGATGCGGCACAGCAGCGCCGTCGCCACCACCGCCACCACCAGCACGATCATGCGGGCGTGCAGTGCCACGGCCAAGGTTGCGAACAACCCCGCACGGGCCCACGCCCGCCGGCTCGCCGCGGAGCCGGCATGCAGCACGGCGAAGGCCACTGCGAGCGCCGCTACGAGCACGAACAGAGTGAGCAGAGTCTCGGGCCACGCGATGCGCGAGGCAGCCGACAGCGACGGATGGACCGCCGCGATCAACCCGGCCGCACCCGCCACCCACCAGCGCCGCGAGCCCACCAAGCCGAGTCGACCGGCCACCACCACTGCGGCGGCCGCCGCCAGCGAGTTGACGACCAGCGCGAGGTAGTGCACCACCTCGCCCTGAGTGTCCAGCAGCGAGACCTGCGCTACGGCCACCAGCGGCGCTATCACCAGCCCATAACCCGGCTGGAACGGGATGTGGCCAAGCGCGAGCCCGTCGCCGCCGACCCATTGAGCGATGCCCAGGTATGCCGGCACATCGGGCACTGCCACCGGCCCGCCGGCCACGATGGCGATGCGCAGATGCACCGCCAGCAGGGCGAGCAGCACACCCATTCCCACTGCGGCCAATGCGAAGACCCGCGGCGCGTCACGCTCCATCCCGCTGCGAAGGCTGTCACGAATTCCCGCGACGCGATGCACTCGCAAGCGCGAGAGCCCAGTGCCCCCAAGGCCGCACGGCCGGGACATCGCAACCGTCGGTTCATCTAACATCGGTTAGGTTTCGAGGAGGGGCGGACCATGGCAGACAGCCCGACCACAATGACCTCGCACGCTCGTCCGGCGGTCAGCATCGACCCGGAGACGGGTCGCAAGATCTTCAACACCCGAGCGGCGAAGGCGTCAGAGAAGATCGACGGCGTGGGCTACTCGGTCAACGCAGATGAGCATCTGAAGGAACTGCCTCCGCCCCCGCCCGGTGCCGTGTTCAACGCCGAAGAGCAGGCCAAGTACCGCGACTTCAAGGAAGCGCGCCGGGGCGCCGCCGACTACATGGCCATGGAAGGCGAGTTCAAGCGCTATCTCGACGACGTCTATTCCGAGCCGCCGATCGAGCGCGAAGCGCTCGACGACGAGTGCGAGGTGCTGTGCATCGGTGCCGGATTCGCCGGGCTATTGCTGTGGCACAAGCTGAGCAGTGCCGGCTTCACCGACGTGCGCTTCTGCGAGAAGGGCGGCGACGTCGGCGGCACCTGGTACTGGAATCGCTACCCGGGAATCGCCTGCGACGTGGAGTCGTACAGCTACCTGCCGCTGCTCGAGGAGATGAAGTACATCCCGACGATGAAGTTCGCCTCAGGCTTCGAGATTCTCGAGTACTGCCAGGCGATGGCCGACAGGTTCGGCTTCTACGACCACTGCCTGTTCCACACCACCGTCGACTCCACGGTGTGGGACGAGGAGACCGGACGCTGGACCGTCTACACCGACCGCGGCGACGCCATGAAGGCTCGCTACGTGATCCTGGCCAACGGCATCCTCACCAGCCCGAAGCTGGCCCGCATCGACGGCATGGCCTCCTTCGCGGGCGAGTCGTTCCACACGTCGCGCTGGGACTACAACATCGACCTCGAAGGCAAGCGGGTGGGCATCATCGGCACCGGCGCCACCGCCGTGCAGGTCATCCCCGAGATCGCCAAGGTGGTCGGCGAGCTGTACGTGTTCCAGCGGACGCCGTCGTCGATCGACGTGCGCGACCAGCGGGAGACCGACCCCGAGGAGATCGCCGAGTGGTCGAAGGAGCCCGGCTGGGCGCGGGCCCGTCGCAAACGGTTCTCGCGCATCTCGTCTGGCCGCACGGCCATCAAGGCCAATGACGACTACCTGGCCGGCCGGGTCGATGACTTCAAAGAGCGCAAGCAGCACGCCCGCAAGCTGTCGCCCGACGAACTGGTGCAGAAGCAGCTCAACACCAACTTCCGGATCATGGAGCAGATACGGGCCCGGGTGGACGCCATCGTGGACGACCCGGCCACCGCCGAGGCGCTCAAGCCGTACTACCCCTACGGCTGCAAGCGGCCCACCTTCCACGACGAGGAGGGCACGCGGACCTTCCTGGGACTGCACAGCCACGGCTTCCCGAACCTGTTCATCGTGTCGGGTCCCCAAGGCGGCGGCGGCAGCTTCAACTTCACCGACGCCATCGACACCCACGGCGACTACATCATCTGGATGCTCACCGAGATGCGCGACAAGGCGTGGAACGTGGTGGACATCACCGAGGACTCAGAGGTGAACTACGCCGAGCACTGCCGGGTCGCCGACATCACCACCGCCCCGCTGCGCGACTGCCTGTCGTACTACAACGGCCACGGCGACGCTCAGCCCGGGAGCTTGGCGTACTACGGCGGCGGCTACTGGCACAAGTGGCGGATCGCCGCGCAGGAGTCGCTCGATCCGTACCTGTTCGAGTTCAAGCCCGACGAGTTACCCCAGCCCGCCGGCTAGCTGCCCGCCGACCGGGTCGACCGCCGGCGGAACTCGGTTCTCCGCGGCGGCACCTCAGCTGATGCGGCGGGTCAGCGGTTGGACCACTTCACCTGGCGGCGTTCCAGGAACGAGGCCATGGCCTCGCGGCTGTCCTCGGTCAGCGACGACATAATCTGCGTGCGGTTCTCGAGGTCGATGCCGGCGCGCAAGCTGCCGATCTCGAGGTTCGACCACATGACTTCCTTGGTCATCCATACGCCGAAGGGGCTGTTGGCGGCGATCTCGGCCGCGACGCCGAGGCAGGTGTCCATGAGGTCGTCGTCGGGCACGACGGCGCTGACGAGCCCGATGCGCTCGGCTTCGGCGGCGTCGATGACCCTGCCGGTGAGCATCAGCTCCCAGGCCCGGGAGGCGCCGATGAGGCGGGGCAGCATCCAGCTCACGCCGATGTCGCAGCCCGAGATGCCGAGGCGCACGAACGCGGTGCCGAACTTGGCTCGCTCGGCGCAGTAGCGGATGTCGGAGGCGCAGGCGAGCGCGAATCCGCCGCCCGCTGCCGCCCCGTTGATGGCGGCGATGATCGGCTGGCGCACGTCGCGCATGTGGTGCACGAGCTCGGCGATCTCCTGCTGCACGGCCATGCCGCGCTGGGGCGCGCCTAGGTCTTCGGTGCCAGGCACGCCGCCGAAGCCAGTGAGGTCGAGTCCGGCGCAAAAGCCGCGGCCGGCGCCGGTCAGCACGACCGCACGAGTGTCGTGGTCGGCGTCGACGGCGCTCAGCGCGTTGTGCAAGTCGGCCACGAGCCCGTGGGTGAGGGCGTTCAGCCGCTCGGGTCGGTCCAGGGTGATGCGCGTCACGCCTTCGGCGGGCGTGTCGATGCTCAGGTTCTCGTAGGTGTCGGACATCTCGGCATCCTCTCGCTGGCGTATGCGGTGCGGCGACAGCACAGTAGCCAGCGGCGTCGAGGCACCCTCGGGCGCGTCGAATAGGGCCTGAGTGGCTTGCGTCAGCGACCGTGCGGATGGCTGCGCGGACCAGATCTGCTGACGTCTGGCGGGATGGCAGACAATTGATTCGGGGCGGTGCCCGTGGCGGCCGCGGCGGTCGCGCGGTGCAGCCCACAATGTGCCGATGGCGAACGGCAGCGGCGGGAACTGCAGCAGCGGCACCCGCGGTGGGCGGCGGGGGCGTTCGAGCCGGGTCGCTGCGCGCACCGCAGGCCCGGTGCTGTCTGCGGAGCAACCCACACCGCGCCCGTGGCGACGACGAGGCGCTGGAGCTCTTCCGGGCTGCCGGGGCGCGGGCCGACGGCGTGCGGGTCCGCTTCGAGCCCGGCCTGGCTCGAGAGCTCTGCTCCACCGCGCCGAGCCGGTTCGCCCTGTGGGGCCGCGACGGCCGGCGCGTCGAGATCGGCGGCGACCACGTGGTGTTCACGCCGGTGTACGGGCCGCCGTTCGTCACCGATCTGGATGGCGGCCGGCGCTATGCCACCATCACCGACTTCGAGAACTTCGTGAAGCTGACGTGGATGTCGCCGTGGCTTGCCCATGGCAGCGGCACGGTGTGCGAGCCGGTCGACGTGCCGGTCAACAAGCGCCACCTCGACATGGTCGATGCCCACCTGCGCTGGTCGGCCAAGCCGTTCATGGGGGCAGTGACGGCGCCCGAGCGGGCCGAGGACTCGATTGCGATGGCTCGCATCGTGTTCGGCGCCGAGTACATCGAGACGCACTGCGTCATCCAGGGCAACGTGAACGTCAACTCGCCGCTCGTGTGGGACGACACGATGAGCGGCGCGCTGAAGGCCTACGCCCGGGCGAACCAGGGCTGCCTCATCTCGCCGTTCATCATCGGCGGGGGCATGGGCCCGGTCACCCAGCCAGCGCTGATCGCCCAGGCCCATGCCGAGGCAATGACCGGAATTGCGCTGACCCAGCTGGTGCGGCCCGGCTCGCCGATGATCTACGGCAACTTCCTGACCACCATGGATCTGCGCTCGGGTGCGCCCACGTTCGGCACTGCCGAATCGACGCTGGCCACCTACGCGATCGGCCAGCTCGCCCGACGGTTGGGCCTGCCGTTCCGCTGCGGCGGCCACTACACCGCCTCGAAGATCGCCGACGCGCAGGCCATGCAGGAATCGGCC
>NZ_JAPYOK010000092.1:0-33709 GCF_028283155.1 Candidatus Poriferisodalis multihospitum
CCGCCGGCCCCAGAGCCGGGTGTGACCCCCAGATCGGCGGCCGCCATCTCGCCGCGTCGGGTGGCGTCAGACATTGGAGCGCTCCCGCAGGCGGATACGGGGGTCGATGATCGTGTACAGCAGGTCGGTCAGCAGGTTCGCCACGATCACCATGACCGACGACACCAGCAGCACGCCGAGCAGCACCGAAGTATCCCGGCGCAGGATCGAGTCGAAAGCCAGCCTTCCGAGCCCCGGCCAATTGAAGACGGTCTCGACGAGCAACGCGCCCGACAGCAGCGCACCGAACTGCAGGCCGATCACCGTCACGACCGGGATGACGGCGTTGCGCAGCGCATGCTTATACACCACTCGACGCTCGCCCAACCCCTTTGCCCGTGCGGTGCGCACGTAATCCGACTCGAGCACCTCCAGCATCGATGCCCGCGACAGTCGGCTGTACTGGGCCAGATAGATGAGGCCCAGCGTGAGCGCGGGCAGCACGAGATGCTCGGCCACGTCCAGCACGTTCGCCAGGATGCCCTCGCCGTAGTTCACGTCATGCCAACCCTGGATCGGCAGCAGTTCCCACGTTGACGCGAACAGGATCACCAGCATGATGCCGGTCCAGAACACGGGCATCGAGAAGCCCACGAGCGCCAGCACGGTTGCCCCGTGACTGAGCGGACTCTCCGGGCGACGCGCCGTCGCTACGCCGACCATCGTGCCCGCAGCGACAGCGAAGGCCAGCGCAGTGCCGACCAGCAAGACGGTGGGCCAGAGGCGCTCAGCGATGAGCGACGTCACCGACCGGTTGAAGAAGTACGAGTCGCCTAGATCGCCGGTGGCGACTCTTCCGACGTAGGACAGCAACTGCACGATGACCGGCCGGTCGAGGCCGTACTGGGTACGGATCTCCTCCAGCAGCTCGGGATCGCCAGCGCCGCTCTCGCCCACGATCACCGTGGCCGGATCGCCGGGCGTGATGTGGATCAGCAAGAAGTTGAGGCACATCACTGCCAGGATCAGCCCGAGTGCTTGGGCGATCCTGGCAGCGATGGACCTCAGCATGCTCCGTCCTTGTTGAGCCCGTACCTATTGAGCCCAGTTCCGGCGGTCACGTCAGCGTTAGCCGGAACGGGGCTCAGTCCTGGCTACTGATCCAGCCAGACCTGGTGCATCGGCGACATCTGCCCCCAGATGTTGTTGGTCGGCGGGTTCATGACCGCCGGGTTGAACGCCTGCCAGAACGACGGTGTGTTCAGGAAGTAGATCGGCACGTCCTCGGCGACGATCTCCTGGAACTCGGCGTACAGCCTTGTCCGTTCGCCAGCGTCGAGCTCCTGGCCTGCCGCAGCGAGCAGCGCGTCGACCTCGGGATTGCAGTAGCCCGTGTTGTTGGTCCAGATCACACCCACCCGGTTGTCGCACAGGTAGGTGCGGTGGACGCCGATGACCGGGTCGCCCCAGTTCCAGACCTGGTTGATGGTCATCTGGTAGTCCCCACCGGCGACTCGCTGCGCCCAGGTCGGGAAGTCGGGTGACACGCTCAGCTCGACGTTGATGCCGGCTTCTTGCAGCGCCTGCACCACATACTCGGCGTGGACCACGAACGCCGGCGGGATGTAGTCGATGGTGAGCTCCAGCTCGCCTTCGCCGTAGCCCGCCTCTGCCAGCAGCTGCTTGGCCCGGTCGATGTCCTTGTCGTAGTGGTTCACGTCCGCGTTGTGGAACGGGCTGGCGGCGGCGATACCGGTCGGCACCGGGAAGGTGAGCCCCTGTTCGATGACTCCCGAGAGGAAGTCGCGGTCAATCGCGTACCCGATGGCCTGACGCACTCGCACATCAGACAAGGCAGGGTCGTTCAAGTTGAACTCCAGCCAGTTGATCTGGCCGATGGCCTCGTGGCCCTGAGCGGTCACCTCCACGTCGGGGTTGTCCATTAGGCGAAGCACGTTTGCTGCGGGGCCCAGGGTGGACGACAGGTGCGTCGTGCCGTTTTCGAGGCTGAGCACGATGGCCGTCGAATCGGGCGTGATCTCCATCACGATCTCGTCCAGGCACGGCGTGCCCTCGATGAAGAAGTCGTCGAAGCGCTCCATCCGGATGATGGTTCCCGGCTCGTACTCGGCCAGCCGGAACGGACCCGAACCCACGAAATCCTCGCTGTTGCGCGGGTGGGACTTCATGTCCTGGCCGTCGTCGAAGATGTGCTTGGGAATAATCGGCAGCAGGCCCGGCGACATCGCCAACAGGATCGCGGGATGCGGCTGGCTGAGATTGATAACTGCCGTGTGCTCGTCAGGCGTGTCCACGCTCGTCACCGGCGCATACATCGGCTTGAACGGATGGTTGGCCTGCACAGTCTGGATCGAGAACGCCACGTCGGCGGACGTGATCGGCATGCCGTCGTGGAAGACGGCGTCTTCCACGAGGTGCAGCGTCACCGACAGGCCGTCGTCCGCGACATCCCAGCTCTCGGCCAGGTACGGCATGGGGTTGTACTCGTCGTCGTAGAGCAGCGGGCTCGCATTGAGCTGCGTGCCCGGCACGGCGGTGGCATAGCCCGACTGGACCGTGCCGTTGAGGTGCCGCGGCACCTGCGTGCTGCCGATGATGAGCGTGCCGCCCACGTTGGCCCCGCCATTGCAATAGTCCATCGCCATGTCGTCGTCGGCCATGTCGCTGTCGTCGGCCATGTCGTCGCTGCCGGCGTCATCACCGTCCTCGTCGTGGTCGTGGCCGTCGTCCTCGTCATGCTCGTGGTCGTCGCCATCGTCCATGTCGTCGTCGGCGTCAGCGCCCGAAGCCGCTGCAGCCGTCGTTGCAGGCGCGGCGTCATCGTCGTCGTCGCTGGCGCACGACGCAGCGACGAGCGCAAGAACGGCCAGCAACGCGACCAGCAGCCGGCCGAAGCTCCGCTGCCTGTAGCGCGTCGTTGTGGTCCTCATGAGGATGTCTCCCTCCCTGGAGGCACCCACCGGTCACACGACGACGGGTGCATTTCTTGGTTAGGCCCGGTTAGAGCCTGCGCTACCGTAACCGACGATGTCGTTGCCATCGACGGTGACACGCACGGCTCTCGGCGTGCAGCACGTTGGCGTCAGCAAGGTGGTCGGCCGATGAAGGTCCACTGGTTCTTGCCAACCGGCGGCGATTCTCGCGATGTGCTGCCCGACGAGCCGGGCGCGCACTGGCGGCCGCCGTCAATGGACTACCTCGCCCAGATCGCGACCGCCTGCGATCAGCTCGGCTATGAGGGGATGCTCACACCGTGCGGCACGATGTGCGAGGACGCATGGCTCTCCACGATTGCACTGGCGCCGCTGACCAGGCGTGTCAAGTTTCTCGTCGCCTTCCGGCCGGGCTTCCTGTCGCCGACGCTGGCGGCGCAGATGGCCTCCACCTACCAGCGGCTGTCGGGTGGGCGGTTGCTCATCAACATCGTCACCGGGGCTGAGCCGCGTGAGCTGAACCGCTTCGGCGACTGGCTCGACAAAGACACCCGCTATGCGCGCACGGGCGAATTCCTGCGGATCGTGCGGGAGGCGTGGTCGGGCGAGCCGTTCGATTTCGAGGGCGACTTCTACAAGGTCGCCGCCGCCACGACCCGCGAGACGCCCGATCCGGTTCCGGCGATCTACTTCGGCGGGGCGTCGCCTGCCGCCGAGCAGATCGCCGCCGAGCATGTCGACGTCTACCTGGCGTGGGGTGAGCCTCCCGACATGGTGATCGAACGGCTGGACCGCATGCGGGCTCGAGCCGCGGAGCACGGTCGCACGCTGCGCTACGGCATCCGCTTTCACGTCATCACCCGGCCAGATGCCGCCGACGCGTGGGCCGTGGCCGACGACATGCTGGCGCACATGAGCCCCGAGGCCATCGCTGCTGCCCAGGCCGACTTCGCCACGACGATGTCGGAGGGCCAGCGGCGTATGGCCCAGCTTCACGCCGAGGGCAGCGGGCGGCTGGAGATCCACCCCAATGTGTGGTCGGGCATAGGTCTCGTCCGTGGCGGTGCCGGAACGGCGCTGGTCGGCAGTTACAGCGAGGTGGCGGACCGCATCGCGGAGTATCACGCGCTGGGCTTCGACGAGTTCATCCTGTCGGGCTACCCGCACCTCGAAGAGGCGTACTGGTTCGGTGAGGGCGTGATGCCGATTCTGCGTGAACGCGGACTGCTCGAACCGCTTGCGCAGGGTTCCGACAACGCGCTGGTCTCGTCGTTCCGCTGAGCTGAAGATGCCAGAGAACCCGCGAGCAGAAACCGGCGCGTCAGGCGAGCGCCGTCCGCTGCGCCTGGGCCTGCTGCGCTGCGACGATCCGGTGCCCGAGCTGAGATCGATCTGCGGCACCTATTCGGACATGTTCGCCGACGTGATCGCTCGGGCCGACCCCAGCGTGCAGATGGACACGTTCAGCCTCCCCGATGACGAATGGCCAGACAACCTCGATGCATACGACGGTTGGATGACCACGGGAACCCGCGCAGCGTCGCCCGTGGATGGACCCGCCCGCCGATGAGATCCGGCTCATCCACAGCCACCAGGATCAAGTGCTGACGCTGCCCCCGGACGGTGTGGTGCTGGCGGGCGCCGATCGGTGCCCGATCGCGATGCTGGCGGTGGGTGAGCACCTGGTCGGGCTGCAGGGCCACCCCGAATTCCAGCCCGAGTTCGTGGGCCCGCTGTACGAGAGCCGCACTGAGCTGTTGGGTGCCGATGCCGTTGCCGAAGCCCAAGCCAGCCTGTCGGCGCCGTGCAACCAGGAACTCGTCGCCGACTGGATGCTGCGCTTCTTCGACGGCTCACACGAGGTCGACCTGGACGACTTCGGGTTGTTCGACCCGGCGGTTCAGCAGTGCCCGCACGCCTACTACGCCAAGATGCGCGAATCAGCACCGGTGTATGAGGCGACGGCCGGCGGTGCCGCACTGCACCTGATCACCAGGTACGACGACGTGCTGGAAGTGGTGCGGGACCCTGAGACGTTCTCCTCCCGTTTTGATGTCGGCGGCCGGGGCAACGCTGAGCTGGCTCGGCGCACCAAGGAGCTCTACGAGAACGAGGGCGGTTACGACCGAGTCGGCACGATGCTCACGGCGGATCCTCCCGAGCACACCCGATTCCGCCGTCTCGTCAGCAAGGCGTTCACTCCCAAGGTGGTCAACGACCTCGAACCCGCGGTGCGCGAGATAGCCGCAGCGCTCATCGACCAGATGCTCGCTGCCACCGCTGGCGGCGGTTCGATCGACGTCGTCGAGGCGTTCGCAGTGCCGCTCCCAGTGGCGGTCATCGCCCGGGCGCTCAACGTTCCCGACGACCGGCTTGCCGACTTCAAGCGCTGGAGCGACGCCTCGATCGCCGGCATCGGCACCAACATCTCCATCGAGGAACGTCTCGACGCCGAGCGCGAGGTAATCGAATTCCAGAAGTACTTCGCTGAACAGCTCGAACGTCGGCGCACCGAGCCGCAGGACGATCTGCTGACGAACCTGCTGAACGCCCGCATCGACCGCGATGGCGATGACGTCGCCGACGAAGCAGTGTCGACTGAACCGCTCACGACTGCAGAGATGCTCAGCATCATCCAGCAGCTGCTGGTGGCCGGCAACGAGACCACCACCAAGATGCTCACCGAGATGCTGCGGCTGCTGGCCGAGCACCCCGCCGAGTGGGAGGCGCTGCGAGCAGATCCATCACGAGCCCCAGCCTTTGTGGAGGAGACCCTTCGCCTGTCGACGCCGACGCAGGGGATGTTCCGCGTGGTGAAGAAGGACACGCGGCTCGCCGGCGTCGACCTCCCCGCCGGTGCTCACGTGGTGGTGATGTTCAGCTCGGCCAACCGGGATCGGTTGGTTTTTGAGGACTCAGACTCGTTCTGCCCGATGCGAGACGGCGTGTCGAGCCACCTCGCATTCGGCCGGGGCATCCACTTCTGCCTGGGAGCGGCGCTGGCACGGCTGGAAGGGCGTGTCGCGGCCGAAGAGCTGTCGCAGCGGCTGCGCTCCGTCACGCTCTCGGCCTCGAACAATTTCGAGTATCACCCCAGCTTCTTGCTGAGAGGCCTCAAGCGGCTCGAAATCCAACCACTACCTGCCTGAGCCCTCCGGCAATCGGAGCTAGGTCGTGGGCAGCCAGGTGGGACGCTCTGTCTCGTAGCTGTCGATCTCCGATGTGCTGCGCAGCGTGATGCCGATGTCGTCGAGACCCTCGAGGAAACGCTCCTGCGTTGCGTCGTCCATCGGGAACGGTTCTTCGATGCCCGCAGCGGGTGCGCTGAGCAGGCGCCGCTCTACGTCGACCGTCACCATCAGGTCGGGGTCGGCAGCCACGGCGGCCCGCAGGCGGGCGGCGGCCTCCTCGGACACCTGCACCGGCACCAGCCTGTTCTTGGTGGAGTTGTTGCGGAAGATGTCCCCGAAGCGGGGCGAGACCACCGCTACGAAGCCGTAGTCCATCAGTGCCCACACGGCGTGCTCGCGTGACGATCCCGTGCCGAAGTTCGACCCTGCTACGAGCACGGTGGCGCCCGCAAAGCGTTCGTCATTCAGGACAAAATCGCGCTCGTCGCGCCACTCGCTGAACAGCCCCTTGCCGAAGCCGGTGCGTTCGACGCGCTTCAGCCAGTCGCTGGGGATGATCTGGTCGGTATCCACGTCGGAGCGATCGAGGGGCACAGCCCGCCCCTCATGAACTCGTACTGGCTCCATCAGCATCTTCCTCTCTGGATCAGCCCAAGTCGTCGGGTGTGACAAAACGACCTGCGATGGCAGTCGCCGCGGCCACCTCCGGCGAGCACAGGTGTGTGCGGCCGCCGCGGCCTTGCCGACCCTCGAAGTTGCGATTCGATGTCGACGCCGAGCGCTCGCCGGGCGAGAGCTTGTCGGGGTTCATCGCCAGGCACATCGAGCAACCGGGCTCGCGCCAATCGAACCCCGCCTCTACGAAGATCGCATCCAGCCCCTCGGCTTCGGCCTGTGCCTTGACGGCGAACGAGCCGGGCACCACCAGGGTGCGGACGCCGTCTGCCACCGTGCGGCCGCGGGCCACCGCCGCGGCAGCCCGCAGATCCTCGATGCGCGAGTTCGTGCAGCTGCCGATGAACACCGTGTCGACCTGCACGTCAGACAACCGGGTGCCCGTCGTGAGGCCCATGTAGTCCAGCGCCCGCTGGGCGGTCGTCGCCTCGACCGGGTCGTTGAAGTCACCCGGGCCGGGCACGGCGCCATCGATGGGAATGACGTGTGCGGGGTTGGTGCCCCACGTGACGTGCGGGCGCAGCGAGGTGCCGTCGATGGTCACCGAGCGGTCGAAAGCCGCGCCCTCATCGGTGACGAGCGAGCGCCAGTCGGCCACCGCGGTCTCCCAGTCGGCCCCCGATGGGGCGTGCGGGCGACCTGCTACGTACTCGAAGGTGGTTTCGTCGGGCGCCACCATGCCCGCCTTGGCGCCCGCCTCGATGGACATGTTGCAGACGGTCATCCGTCCTTCCATCGACAGCGCCTCGATGGCTGAACCGCGATACTCAATGATGTGGCCGATGCCGCCACCAGTGCCGATGCGTCCAATGATCGCCAGCACGATGTCTTTGGCGGTCACGCCCGCGGGCGCATCGCCGTCGACGCGTACTTCCATGGTGGACGGCCGTGCCTGGGGCAGCGTCTGGCTCGCCAGGACGTGCTCCACCTCGGAGGTGCCGATGCCGAAGGCCAGCGCGCCGAAGGCGCCATGGGTCGAGGTGTGGCTGTCGCCGCAGACCACGGTCATGCCGGGCAGCGTGAGACCCTGCTCAGGACCGATGACGTGCACGATGCCCTGGCCCGGATCGCCCATCGGGTACAGCGTGATGTCGAACTCGTCGCAGTTCGCCCGCAGCACCTCCACCTGCTTAGCCGAGATCGGGTCGGCAATGGGCAGGTGCAGATCGGCCGTGGGGACGTTGTGGTCTTCGGTCGCCACGGTCAGGTCGGGGCGGCGCACGGTGCGTCCCGACATGCGCAGACCGTCGAAGGCCTGCGGAGAGGTGACCTCGTGAATGAGGTGCAGGTCGATGTAGAGGAGATCGGGCTGCCCGCCGCCGGTGCGAACGACGTGGCGGTCCCAGACCTTCTCGCTGAGGGTGCGCGCACCCGTCGCGGCGGCGTTTGTCACGCTGTCAGTCTGCGCCTCTGGCGCCGCGGGTTCCAACCTGCCGCTCGCGTCGTCGGCAGCTGCCGTCGCGATCCTCTGTGTCAGAGTCGTGGTGTCGACGTGAGTTGGGTTCAAGGACGGCATCTGTGACGAACGATCCTCCGCCTCCGCAGCCCGCTGCACCGCCGTCAATCCAGCAGATGCCGGAACGTGCTCTTCCGAAACGGCGGACGCGGCCGAGACCGGTTCCTGCGCCCGCTCCCGACGGGCAGCCACGCATGTGGGAATCGATGCCCACGACGGCCAACCGCCAGTGCGACAGCTCTGCTTGGCGCCATCTGAATCCTGTGGTGCTGGTGCGGCCCGACTGGAAGCGCTGCCATTCGCCGCGACACATCGCGCAGTGCCTGCTGATCTTCGCTGCCCTCGACTTCGGCGGCGTTGTGGCCCTGGGGATCTTCGCTGAGGTGGTGCTGGCCATCGGAGATGTGGGGAGCCGCTTCGCCGCGACCACGATCGACCCGTCATGGCTCGTCTGGACGTTGCTGCTGCTGGTGTATGCGCCGCTCGGCGAGGAGGCGATGTGCAGATGGCCGATTGCACAACGGCCGCGGGCGTTCCTCTTGCTTCCCGGCGTCTATATCGCTGTCGCGGGAATCACGGGCTTTCCCGATGCCGCTCAATATCTCGGCGCCGGGATCCTCCTGGACGCCGTCGCGATTGCCGTGGGCCTCGGGCTTCACCTGCTCAGCGGGCGCGTGCGTGTGCTGGCGGCGATCGATCAGCGCGTCGACCGGTGGCTGCTGCGCTGGCCGGCCGTGCCGGTCTGGCTCATGATCTCCTGCTTCGCCTTGGCGCATCTTGCGCGTTACGAGATCGATTGGTCCGTGACGGCGATTCTGGTGATCCCGGTCGTCGTGCTGCCATGGCTGTGGTTCGGCGCGCTGGCGAGCATCGTCCGCATCCGCTTCGGATGGTGGTCCGCGGTGATGCTCCATGCCGCAGTGAATCTGGTGGTGCTGCTCATCGACGTTGTGTTCGGACTGCTCGCGCTGCTGTGAGCTGGTGCGCCTCGCCCGCTGCAGCAGCCGCTGAACGCGTGTCGCTGTGCTGTGCGGTCAGGATTCGATGGCGACGATCTCGATGCTGAGCTGGTTGCCGTTCGCCTCGTAGGTAACCGTCTGACCCGCCCGGGCGCCCTCGAGCGCCTGGCCCATGGGCGACCCCGGCGACACCACCTCGATGCCCGTCCGGCGTTCCTCGATCGAGCCGAAGAGGTACTGCTCGACTTCGTCATCGCCTTGGAAGCGGATGGACACCATGAGGCCCGGTGCCACGACGCTGTCGCCCGACCTGTCCTCCGAATCGGCGACGATCTCGCAGTTCTCCAGGATCGCCTTCAGCCGCATGATGCGGCCTTCCATCTTCCCCTGCTCTTCCTTGGCGGCGTGGTAGTCGCCGTTCTCCGAGAGGTCCCCCAGCAGCCGAGCCGCCTCGATCTGGGCTGCGATATCGATGCGACCTCGCCCGGTCAGATCGATGAGCTCGGCCTGGAGTCGATCGCGGGTCTCCGCTGAGATGTGGTGGATCTCGGGCACCCCGCGAGGTTACCGAGGGCTTCTGTTGGCACACTCTCTGTGCCTTTCGAGCGAGGGACACCACAGTGACGCATCGCATCGCAGTCGTCGGCGGAGACGGAATCGGACCCGAGGTGATCTCGGTTGCACTCGATGTGATTGCTGCCGCCGGGGCCGGCATCTCGACGACCGAGTTCGAACTGGGCGGGCATCGTTACCTGCGCGACGGCACGGTGCTCGATGACGAGACCCTCGAAGAGCTGCGCACGTTCGATGCCATCCTGCTCGGCGCCGTGGGCACGCCCGAGGTGCCCCCGGGCGTCATCGAGCGTGGCCTGCTGCTGAAGGCTCGCTTCGAGCTGGATCTGTACGTAAACCTGCGCCCCTTCACCCTGCCCGATGGCCACAGCTTCACGGTGATCCGCGAGAACACCGAAGGTACCTATGCGGGCGAGGGCGGGTTCCTGCGCAAGGGCACGCCGCACGAGATCGCCACCCAGGGCTCGGTCAACACCCGCATGGGAGCTGAGCGCGCCATCCGGTACGGCTTCGAGCTGGC
Organism: Candidatus Poriferisodalis multihospitum; assembly: GCF_028283155.1. Classification (NCBI taxonomy): domain Bacteria; kingdom Bacillati; phylum Actinomycetota; class Acidimicrobiia; order Acidimicrobiales; family Candidatus Poriferisodalaceae; genus Candidatus Poriferisodalis; species Candidatus Poriferisodalis multihospitum. Next base: position 10,248 of record NZ_JAPYOK010000092.1, read on the forward strand.
GCGTGCACGGGAGCGCCGCCACCTGACGCTGGTCCACAAGACCAACGTGCTGACGTTCTCGGGCGACTTGTGGGAGCGCACATTCAACGAGGTCGCCGAGGAGTACTCCGACGTCGAGACTGCGTACAACCACGTCGACGCGGCCTGCATCCACTTCGTCGAGGATCCACACCGCTATGAGGTGATCGTCACCGACAATCTCTTCGGCGACATCCTCACCGACCTCGGCGGCGCCGTGGCGGGCGGCATCGGGCTCGCCGCTTCAGCCAACCTCAACCCGGACCGCACGGGGCCGTCCCTGTTCGAGCCGGTGCACGGGTCAGCGCCCGACATCGCCGGCAAGGGCCTGGCCAACCCCACCGCTGCGGTCCTGTCGGCAGTGCTCATGCTGGAGTTCCTGGGGGAAGCCGAGTGCGCTGAGCGTGTGCGAGCGGCGTGCGAATCCGTCATTGCCGACGACGCCGTGCCCGATGTGGGCACCGACGAGATCGCCAAGGCGATCCTGTCCGGCCTCGAGCAGGGGTGATGCAGCTATGAGCACCTCTGACCCTGCGGACGCGAGCACTGAACCGGGATCATCGGCTCCGCTTGTCCGTGAGGGTGAACGTGACACTGCGTGGCCTGAGCGAGTCGAGATCTTCGATACGACGCTGCGCGACGGCGTCCAGTTCGAGGGCATCTCGGTGTCGCCTGACGACAAGCTCAAGGTGGCCCGCCAGCTCGATGCGCTCGGCATCCACTGGATCGAAGGCGGCTGGCCCGGCTCGAACCCGAAGGACGAAGAGTTCTTCACCCGGGCGGCCACCGAGCTGCAGTTCCAGCACGCCACGCTGGTGGCCTTCGGCTCGACGCGCCGGCCCCGCGGCCGCGTCGACGACGACCAGACCCTGGCAGCACTCGTTGCGGCCGGCACCTCCACGGTCTGCATCGTGGGCAAGTCGTGGGACTACCACGTCACCGAAGCGCTCCGGCAGCCGCTCAGCGAAGGCGTCGCAATGGTCGGCGACTCCGTCGAGTTCCTCAAGGGGGAGGGGCTGCGCGTCTTCTTCGACGCAGAGCATTTCTTCGACGGCTACAAGCGCAATCCGGAGTTCGCACTGCAGGTGCTCGAAGCAGCGGCGGTCAACGGCGCCGACTGCCTGGTGCTGTGCGACACCAATGGCGGTTCGCTGCCCCACGAGGTGGAGACGATCGTGCGCGAGGTAGTCGGCCACTTCGACGGCATCCAAGTGGGCATGCACACTCAGAACGACACTGGCTGTGCTGTCGCCAACGCCGTTGCGGGTGTTGTCGCCGGCGCGACGCATGTGCAGGGAACCGTCAACGGCTACGGGGAACGCACGGGCAACTGCGACAACACCGTGCTGGTGCCGAACCTGACGCTCAAGATGGGTATCGAGACAGTTCCGCGCGAGTGCCTGTCTCGCTTCACCTCGGTGGCGCATCATGTGGCCGAACTGGTGAACATGCCGCCTCAGAACCAGCAGCCGTATGTGGGCGCCTCGGCGTTTGCTCACAAGGCGGGCTTGCACACCAGCGCCATCGCGCGCCGACCCGACAGTTACGAGCATGTCGATCCGGCGGCAGTCGGCAATAGCACACGCTTCCTGCTCGGCGACCTGTCGGGACGCGCGTCGGTGGAACTGAAGGCGGCCGAACTCGGCATCGAGATCGACAAGGCCGCCATGGCCGACGTTGTCGATGAGCTGAAGCGGCTCGAGCACGCCGGATATCACTTCGAGGTGGCCGACGCTTCGCTGGAGATGCTGCTGCGGCGGGCCGCCGGCCAGACCTTCGACTTCTTCAACGTCGAGTCGTTCAAGGTGCTGGTGGAGCGCGGCCGGGAGGCCGAATTCGACACGGAGGCGACGCTCCGTATCGTCGTCGGCGGTGACCGGCGTGTAACCGTCGGCGAGGGCGATGGACCCGTGAACGCTCTCGACAACGCCTTCCGGCAAGCCGTGCGAGACGACTACCCGGAACTCGATGCAGTTCGCTTGACCGACTACAAGGTCCGGGTGCTGGATGCAGACCGGGGCACTGAGGCAGTCACGAGGGTGCTCATCGACTCCACCGACGGCGAGACCACCTGGACCACCATCGGTGTGTCGGAGAACATCATCGAGTCGTCCTGGCTGGCGCTGCGCGATTCGGTCATCTACGCGCTCATGCGTCATCGTCTGGACGACGGTCCGAGCCGGTAGCAGCCTGCGGCCTTGTCGCCGGTCTCGGTCGCAACCCTCGCTGTTTCATAGACTGCGCGGCAATGGCTGCGCCGCGACACGTCCGGGTCGAACCACTCTCGGTCGTGCGTTCATACTCCTCGCCCGAAGTCACGCCTCGGCGTTGGAAGGCCGCCCGTCCCGGCGATCTGGCCGGGGGTCAGCCCACAGGTGCGCTGCGGGGACACCAAGGACCCGACCAGGGGTATGCCTACGGACTGGTCCATCTCTTCGACGATCGGGTGTACCTCACCGAGCACGAGGATCGTGACGACGTCGACGCCGGCTGCGTCGCCGTAGCGCTCAAGCGTGCGTCGATCTTCGGACGTGCACCGGTGGTGTGGGACCTTGAAGCGGGGTACCTGGCATTTGGCTTCCTCGACCAGCACCCGCCTGCGGAGCTGGTCGCGCGTCGCATGCCGCTGTTCGAGGGCGCCGCGGAGGCGCACCACTACAAGCATGTGCGCGAGCTGGTCGCCCGCGTCCCGACCGAAGTGCTCTCCCTTGCGCCGTCGGCGATCAGGCGTCGGTATGAAGCAGATCCCCTGTCACTGACGCGAGACTGAGAAACCCATGGCCCAGATAGCGAACGCCCTGACGCCCGCCGCGACCGCCGCGATGCAACCCGACCGCGAGCTCTTGCGACTGCATCGCCGGGCCTGCACCGACTTTGCCGCCAGGATGCGGTTGCCCGCCTGGGAGCACATGGGCATGGGTTTGGCCCCGCCGCTGGGCGACTACACCGTGGCCGACCTGCTGGAGCGTGCAGTCAACGGCAACCTCGCGGCTGCGGCCGAGATGGGCGGGCAGCCAGCGCCGCCTCCGGTCCGGATCCCGACGCCCGCAGCCGGCATCGGCCTGGGCTTCGGCACCGGTGCGCAGGATCGCCCCGATCCGACGCAGCCCGTCGTCGAGAGCGTCCGCACGGTGTTGTCGATGGCAGCCGGTCTGGATGCAGGCGCTGGATTCAGCCCCAGGCTGCGCGATCTCTTGTGGACGCGCGTCACCGAGCTGACGGTCCTGGGATACGACCTGCAGCAGGCCATCAGTGCCGGCGCCGGCCTCGACGAGCTCCTGGTGGATCGGATACTCGCTGCGGCCCCCGCCGTCACGGTCTGGCCGGGGCTCGAGGTGCTCCCGGTCGACCTGTCCACCCCGCCGCTGCAACGGCTGCTGGCGATGGCGGGCAGGCCGGTGGGCCGCTGGGTCGATTCGAGCGACCCGAACTGCAGCACCGGTCAGTGCTGAGCGGCGTTCCTCGGCTGCGTTTCGCCCCTGCCCCCACCGGGCTGCCGCACCTCGGCACGGCGCGCACGGCCCTGTTCAACTGGCTGTATGCCCGCCACTGCGGCGGGGAGATGGTGCTGCGCATCGAGGACACGAACGCGGAACTCGCCACAACTGCACACATCGATCAGATCCTCGAGACGCTCGACTGGCTCGGGCTCGACTTCGACGGCGACCCTGTCTTCCAGAGCCAGCGCGGCGCCCTCTACGACGCTGCCGTCGATCGCTGGCTCGACGAGGGACGTGCGTATGTCGACGACGGTGCGGTGCGGTTCGCTGTTCCCGACGAGGGCGTGACGGCCTTCGACGACATCGTGCGGGGCCGCGTCGAGTTCCCGAATGCGTCGATCGACGATTTCGTTGTCCGCCGCAGCGACGGCAGCGCGACCTTCTTCGTCGCGAACGCTGTCGACGATCTCGATCTGGGCATCACGCACGTCGTGCGAGGCGAAGACCTGCTGAATACGACGCCGAAGGTGGTGCTCCTGCGGGCTGCGCTCGGCGCGCCCGATATGCCGACCTTCGCCCACCTGCCGCTCATCGTCAACAAGCAGCGAAAGAAGCTCTCCAAGCGGCGCGACGATGTGTCTCTCATCAGCTATCGCGACCAGGGTGTGCTGCCGGCGGCCATGGTGAACTATCTGGCGCTGCTGGGGTGGGGACCTCCCGACGACATCGAGGTGCGGGCGCTCAGCGAGATCGTCGACTTGTTCGATCTGGCTGACGTCAATGCGGCGCCGGCCATGTTCGACATCGACAAGCTCACGGCGATCAACGGCAGCTACGTGCGCGCGCTCGACGATGCCGGCTTCGCCGCTGCGGTCGAGCCGTGGGTGCGCGCGGAACCGTGGGGTGCCGATCTCGATGCAGCGACCCTGAGCACGGTCGCACCGCTCATCCGCGAGCGCACCCGCCTGCTCGGCGACGCTCCCGGGCGCATCGCCTTCCTCTTCGCCGAACCCCAGATCGATCCCGACGACTGGGCCGCAGCGATGGTGGCACCGGCGAGCGACATCCTCGATCGCGCGCGCACCGCATTCTCTGAGGCCGACTGGAGCGCTGTGACGCTGCACGCCGAGCTGCGCGCGATCGGCGAGAGCTTCGGCTTGAAACTGGGCAAGGCGCAAGCCCCGGTTCGCGTCGCCACCACGGGCCGCGCCGTCGGCCCCCCGCTGTTCGAATCGCTCGCGCTGCTCGGCCGCGAAAACACGCTCGCGCGCCTCGACATCGCGCTGGCGAAGCTCGCAAGCGCAGCAGACTCCGGGGAATAATCAGGGCCACCGAAAGAGCCGCAGCGCTAGCCTGTTCCCGCCCTCGGGGATGGTGTAATTGGCAACACAACTGGTTCTGGTCCAGTCATTGGGGGTTCGAGTCCTCCTCCCCGAACCAGACCATCGGCGGCACATCCCCACGCATCAGGCGATTGATGCGGTTGGCAAACATCCACGTCCTCGACATCCGCGGCACGATTTGCACCATCCGTCGATTTGTGTCCTAGCATCACCCGCTGGCCCGGCCCGCTTGAGGCTCCACGCGGAAACTCACGCTGCTGGGCCGACCTGATAACTTGCCTGCGGCCGGTCACCTGATCGGCGAGGACCGGAGGGGGTTCAGCGCGTGGCGTTGCTCGAAGTCCAAGACATCTCCGTGCAGTTCGGCGGCATCCGTGCGCTCGACGATTTGTCGTTCACTCTGGACGAGGGACAGATCCTCGGACTCATCGGCCCGAACGGCGCGGGCAAGACCACGCTGTTCAACGTGGTCAGCCGGATCTACGACCCGACGACTGGTTCAGTGACATTCGACGGTCACGACCTGCTGGCGATGCCGGCGCACCAGATCAGCCGCGTCGGCGTCTACCGCACATTCCAGAACCTGGCCCTCTGGCGCGGCATGACCGTGATCGAGAACGTGATGGTGGGCGACCACACCAACACGAAGGCCAACTTCTTCACCGCTGCGTTCCGCCTCGGCACCCGCAGCGAGGAGAACGACCTGAGGCGGAGAGCTTGGGAAGCGCTTGAGGAGCTTGGCCTCGAGGAATACGCATACCACCCGGCTGCCGGCCTGCCGTTCGGCACGCTGAAGCGCATAGAGCTCGCACGGGCCCTGATTTCCAATCCGCGCCTCATCATGCTGGATGAGCCGGCTTCAGGCCTGACACACCAAGAGGTCGACTCGCTCGCGCAAGATGTCAAGGACATCCGCGACCGGCACAACCTGTCAGTCCTGCTGGTTGAGCACCACATGCGCATGGTGCTCAACATCAGCGAGCACTTGGTCGTGCTCAATTTCGGCCGCAAGATCGCCGACGGTCACCCCGATGTCGTGCGCAACGACCCGGAGGTCATCGAGGCGTACCTGGGGAGTTCTTCATGACAGACATGATGCTGAAGGCCGAGGATCTCCACGCGCGCTACGGCGCCGTCGAGGTGCTCCGAGGCCTCGATTTCGAAGTTCCCGACGGCAACGTCGTGGTGATTCTCGGCGCCAACGGCGCCGGCAAGACCACGACACTGCGGGCGCTGTGCAACATGTGCACAACGACCGGCACAGTCACGATGGAAGGCGACGACATCTCCCGTGCCAAAACCGCCGACATCGTGCGGCGCGGTGTCGCCCACGTGCCACAGGGCCGGGGCACGTTCCCCGAGCTCTCGGTGATGGACAATCTCAAGATCGGCGCTTACACCCGCAAGGACAATGAGGTCGGCGCCGATGTCGACCGCTGGTTCGAGATCTTTCCCCGGCTCGAAGAGCGCCGCGATCAGCTCGCCGGCTCGCTCTCGGGCGGCGAGCAGCAGATGCTCGCCGTCGCCCGGGCGCTGATGTGCCGGCCGAGACTGCTGCTGCTCGACGAGCCGTCGCTGGGCTTGGCGCCGCTCATCATCGAAGACCTCTTCGAGCGCTTCGCCCAGCTCAACAAAGAGACCGGGCTGACGATGCTGCTCGTCGAGCAGAACGCCAACCTGGCACTGGACATGGCCGACTACGGCTACGTGATTGAGAGCGGCGAGATCGCTCTGCATGGACCAGCCGATCAGCTCAAGAACGATCCTGCAGTGCAGGAAGCGTACTTGGGCGCCTGATTCGTAGGTACGGGGGCAGACCGTGAACTGGAACTTCGAGATCCTCCCGGATTTCATTTTCAACGGCCTACGCGACGGCGCCGTCTACGCCGCCGCCGCGTTGGCGCTGGTGCTGATCTTCAAGGCGACCACGCTGATCAACTTCGCCACCGGTGAGTTGGCGATGCTCGGTGCGTTCTTCGTCTATGTGCTCAACATCGAGCAGGGTCTGTGGCTCTGGCTCTCGATCGCCATAGCGATGCTCATCAGCGCCGGGATCGGCGCGGCCGTCGAGCGAGCACTCGTCAGACCCTTCGACCCGGCCGACCACCTGCCTGTGGTGCTTATCACCCTAGGTTTGTTCTTGATCATCAATGCCGTCGCGGGCGATATCTGGAACTACCAGGTCCGGCGTGTCAACGACCCCTTCGGCCAGTTCCCGAGCTGGGTCCCGAACGGCAGCGAGCTCAAGACCTCCAGCGAGGGCACGATCGCGTGTCTGGAGAACGCTGATGGTGCCTTGGCCGAGGTGGCACCCGGCACTGCCGGCGCCGACATGTGCGAGATGGTAGGCAGGACCTTCTTTGAGGTGATCGGGGCACGCCTCCACTACCGCACCATCGGCACGTGGATCGCACTGGCCCTCGCGCTGATTGCGCTGGCGGTCATCCTGGGCAAGACGAAGGCGGGCTTGGCGTTCCGCGCGGTGTCCTCCAACACCGAGTCAGCCCGGTTGGTCGGCGTCAACACCGGACGCACGCTGGGATTCGGCTGGGCACTGGCCTCGGTGTTCGGCACGCTCTCCGCTGCCTTGGTGGCACCGGCGCTGGGCGGCGTCAACCCCAACATGATGCTCACGATCCTGATCTACGCCTTGGCAGGAGCCGCTCTGGGCGGTCTCGACAGCCTCGGCGGTGCCGTCATCGGCGGGCTGGTCGTGGGGCTCATCAAGTCGGTCCTGGTCTCATGGTTCGGCGTGGTCGTGCTCGGCCAGGCCTACTTCTCGATCTTGCAGCTGGCGACGGCGTTCCTGCTGATCTTGATCGTGCTGTTGTTCCGTCCAGCGGGTCTCTTCGGAACCCGCCGCATCGAGCGCGTCTAGCTCAACTACCCAAGGGGAGTTGCTGAGGTATGAGTTCACCACTGCTCATCGTTTCCAGGGGCAGCACACAGCATCGCCAGTGGCGGTTCTTGAGCTGGGGCTACGCCCTGGCGCTGGCGATCCTGGTGCCACTGGTCCTGCAGCCGTTCGAGATCGGCAAGATGAACCGCGCGTTGGTCCTCATGGTGGCCGTGCTGGCGGTCAACTTGGTCGTGGGCTTCAACGGCATGCTCGCGCTCGGGCACTCGGCGTTCATGGGTATCGGCGCATTCGTTGCCGCGTCGATGGTCCAAGACGAGCTCTGGGACTTCTGGATGGTCATCCCGGTCGTCGTGATCGTCGGGTTCGCCATCGGCATCATCGTGGGTCTGCCAGCGCTACGCGTGCGAGGTCTCTACCTAGCCTTGGTCACCATCGCGCAAGCGGCGGTCTTCCCGACGCTCGTGAACATCGACGAACTCGGCATCGCACGCCGTACCGGCGGCCCGAATGGCCGGGACGTCATCGAGGAAGTCGATCGGCAGGAAAGCGGCTTCTCCAGCTTCTTCGAGTGGCTGCCCGGTGTCGACGGTGCGCGTGGCGCGAATGCGTATCGCTACTGGATCCTGCTGCTGATGACGGTGATCGTCATTGCCTTGGTCCGCAATATCATGACCAGCCGGCCTGGCCGGGCGGTTCTTGCGATCCGCGACAGCGAGGCAGGTGCCGCCGTCTACGGCGTGAACCTGCCGCTCTACAAGACCGTGAACTTTGCCTTGAGCGCCTCGCTGGGCTCGCTGGCAGGCCTCATGTGGTGCCTGGACAAGGGCTTCGTGGCCGGCCAGGACTTCACCTTCCTGCTGGCAGTCGACCTCATTATCGGCTTGGTGATCGGCGGTGTCGGCACGCTGCAAGGCTCGATATTCGGCGGCTTGTTCGTGGTGTGGGTGCGAGACCTCACCAAGAGAATCTCCATCCCGCTGGGCTTCTACACGCTCGACGGCGACGGCCCCCTCTCTGCGGCCATCTTCGGTCTCATCCTCATCCTGTTCACCTTCTTCGCCCCGGGCGGCATCGCCTCGATGGTGACGGCGATACAGAAGAGAATCATCCAGGTAGTCCCGCTGACGCCAGACGGCGACCCCATCACACCGCTCTCGAGCCTCGACCCCGGCCCGTCCTCCACGCGAGCCACTTGGGCAATGAGATTCGCTATCGCCGGCCCAGTGCTGCTGGTGATCGGCTGGGTGCTGATGAATGTCGACAACCTCATCGTCGGCACGCTCGCCTTCGCGTTGCGCTTCGCCATCGTGGTGCTCGCACCGATCATTGTGTTCGTCTCGATGAACGAGTTCCGAGCGGCGAAGGCCGGCTTGCGCGGCGAGAACGCCGCTGCGGTGAGCTCGCAGGCCAAGACAGCGGGCGTCCTCGGTGTGCTGAGCTTCGCCTATATTCAGGCGTTTGCCCTGAACATCGCGCTGCGAGCCCACCACGTCGGACACCTCGCCCGCGAATCAGTCGCGGTGAATCCCGACGGCAAGACGGTGCCGGCTATCCCGCTGGTCAATGAGGCGGCGAAGGCGAAGGACTTTGTTGGCACGCCGGGCGAATTCTGCGGCACTTCGCCGTCGGGTGAGATCAGCGACATGTCGGTCAGCGAGCTGTGCAACGTGGCCTCCGATGCCATCGATGCCTCCGAGACATCGGTGGGCTTCTGGATCATCGGCTGGCCGACGCAGAGCATGCTGTCGCTGGTGCTGAGCATCATCGTCATCGTGGCGACGATCTTCATCGGTCTGCGCTACTTCGTGTTCGCGGACGAGAAGGCCGAAACGGCCTCCGAGCCAGCGCCTGAAGACGTCGGCGCCTCTGCGTAGATGTATATCTACTCCTCGCTGGCGCTGGCGCTGGTCATCATCTTTCGATCCACTGGGCTGCTGAACTTTGCCCAGGGCGAGATGGCCACCTTCTCGGCTTACATCGCCTTCGTTCTGCTCGCCGGTGCGGCCCCAGGAGTCACCGGCGGTGGGCTGGCGTCGTGGATCGGAGCGCCGCTCGTGACGCCGCTAGCGATCGGAGGTGCTGTCGTCATCGGCATCGCGGCCGGCGCTGCGACCGAACGCGTGCTGATACGGCCGTTACGAAACGCGCCGGAGCTAGCGCTCGTCAACGTGACGATCGGCATCTTGCTGGCGCTGAACTCGTTGATGGGCCAATGGTGGGGAACCGGACCGCGTGTCTTCCCGCCGTTCTTCCCGCCGGATCCCGGTGATCACTTCGCGATCGCGGGCGCTCGTCTGCGCTTCTCCACTGTCGGGGCGTGGCTGGTGCTATTCGCACTGCTGACCGTGCTGGCGCTGTTGTTGCGCTACACGAGAGCCGGTCTCGCCTTCCGGGCGGTGTCGATCGATTCGGAATCGGCCGCGTTGAACGGCATCCGCGTGGGTCCGACGCTGATGTACGGGCGGTGTGGTCATCGGCCTGAGCCAGACGCTGATCCCGGCCTATGTTCCGTTCATCGGCTTCGAGCTCAGCGTGCTGCCCGCGCTCGTCGCCATGGTGGTGGTGCTCATCGTGCGCCCAGCCGGCTTGTTCGGCACTCAGCGGATCGAGCGGGTGTGAGCGACGACAACTGGCCCACGCCGCTGCCGCGCCCAGGCGATGACGACGAGACTCCGGGTGCCGATGCCAGCGTGTTCGCTGTCTTTGCCCCGCCCGATGATCCGCCCGCGTCTGACGAGCCGTCCGGCGCCGGGCTCAGCGTGCGCAGCGGCCCGCCAGCGCCATCCGGCGTTGGCACAGCCGTGCTCGGCGCCGCTGGCGCGGATCGTGTTGTGGGTTCGCGGCGGCGGATCGGCCCGCTCAGCTGGATAGGCGCTGTGTTGCTGGGTGTGTGGCTGGTGGCGATGCCGCTGACCAGCTCGGTGACCGAACTGCGGCAGAACACCCAGATCATCGTCATGGTTCTCGCCGTGCTGGGCGTCAATATCGCCACGGGCTACGGCGGCATGATCAGCCTCGGCCATGGGGTCTTCGTGGCCGTCGGCGCGTTCGCAGCCGCCTACGCAGTCGACGACTTGGCGATGCCGTGGGTCCTCTCGATCCTGGCCGGCGCCGCGTTCGCAGGTGTCATCGGCGCATTGGTCGGCCTGCCGGCGCTCCGCATCAAGGGCATCCACCTTGCATTGGTGACGCTCGGGCTGGCCATCGTGTTCCAGCCGCTCGCCAAGCGAGTGCCGGCGTTCTCCGGCGGCGTCAGCGGCAGGGCGGTCGGCGCCGAATTGGTGCCGCCGTCGTGGTTCGGCACCAGCCGCTGGGCCGAGGGGCTGTACCACTACCTCATCTGCCTGGTGGTGGTGGGGTTGGCGATGTGGCTAACGCACAACATCATCAAGAGCAGACCCGGCCGCGCCATGCGCGCGGTGCGCGACAACGACACTGCTGCGGCCGTGTACGGGGTGAACCTGGTGGCGTCCAGAGTCAGCACGTTCGCGGTGAGTGCGTCGCTGGCCGGACTCGCAGGAGCGCTCGGCATCGTGCTGGTGCCGTTCGCCTCACAGGAGTCGTACCCGTTCCAAGAATCGTTGGTGCTGTATGCCACCGCCGTTCTCGGCGGCCTGGGCTCGCTGTGGGGCTCTGTGCTCGGCGTCGCTATCCGGGAGGTCTTCTCGAGGATCGGCGAACTGCTCGGCGATGTGAGCGGGCTGGGCCCGCTCGGCGAGTTCCTGCGCCTGCTCGACGAAGAGCAGTTCGTGTTCGGTGTGCTGCTGGTGGCCCTGACGTTCGTCTTCCCACGCGGTCTCATCGGCATGTTCAATCGCCGCCGGGACGATCAAGTGCCTCAGACAGATCGAAACTGAGCGCGTGGTTGAATCGTCGCGGAACTGACACGGTCGGGCTCGACATCGCCCGACAGGGTGGAACTAATTTCGTAACGCGCCGGTTCGCAGGCAATCGACTGGGGGAGCCGGCGTCTCACTTTCATCTACAGGGAGAAACGACATGATCAAGCGTCGAATGTGGCGTTTGCTGGCGTTGTTGTTCGCGTTCTCGCTCGTCGCTGCTGCGTGCGGCGGCGATGACGACGCGGACGAGAGCGGCGCCGGAGAAACAGAGACCGAGACCACCGCCGCGGCCAGCGAGGACGAGGCGATGGACGAGGAGATGGCCGAAGAGGAAGAAGACGAGGGCGCCACAGGTGCTCTCGGCGGCGCCGCGGCCGAGGAGGACATCGAGGCGGCAGTAGCCGGCGAGACCGAAGAAGAGGAGATGGCCGAAGAAGAGGAGATGACGGACGAGGAGGAGATGATGTTCGATCGCTCCACCCTCGAGGGTGTCTTCGAAGAGGCCGCCGCTCGCCGCGCCAAGACCGTTGCCGAGCTGACCGAGAAGATCGAGGCCGGCGAGTACGGCGCCGGTGACGATGGCATCCTGCGCGGTCCTGCGGGCTTCGAGATCGACATGAACGCGTGTCCCGACGACTGGTCGAACACGACGGGCATCACCGACAGCGAAGTTCGGATCGGCCATACCACGGCTCAGTCGGGCAACTTGGCTGCCTATGGCAACATCGCGTACGGCTGGGAGAACTACTTCAACTGGATCAACGACAACGACCCGATCATGGTCGGCGGCTCGCCACGTGATCTCGTGCTCGTCGTCAAGGATGACGCCTATGTGGCTGCTCAGACGATCGAGTTTGTGGACGAACTGATCGAGGCCGAGAATGTGTTCTCGATCCTCACCTTGGGCTCGCCGAACACCTTGGCGGTGTACGACAAGCTCAACGATGAGTGCATCCCGCAGCCGTTTGTGATGACCGGCCACCCGGCTTGGGGCGACCCCGTCAATCATCCGTGGACTACCGGTCTGCAGATGTCGTACTCGACCGAGTCGCTGCTGTGGGGTGCGTGGATCCGCGAGAACCTCGCAGACCTGCTGCCGGTGAAGGTCGCCGGTCTGGTGATGGACAACGACTTCGGTCTGGCGTACGAGCTGGGCTTCGAGGAGTGGGCGCATGCCAACACCGATGTGGTCGCGGAGTACCTGCCGGTGCGTCACGATCCGGCGGCGCCGACGCTGACCAATGAGATGACCACCATCGCCGCGTTCGAGCCTGATGTGTTCATCTCGATGACGGCGGGCAACCCGTGTTTGCTGGCCATCCAGGAGGCCGGCCAGAACGGCCTGTACGACGACATCAACGCCAAGGGCGGTGTGCTGTTCACTCCGTCGGTGTGCGCTGGCATCGAGGCATACCTGAAGCCTGCCGGCGACTTCGCCGACGGCTGGTGGATTGTCGGCGGCGGCATCAAGGACTCCACCGACCCGAAGTACACCGATGAGCCCTTCATCGCGTTCATCAACGACAACTTGGCAGCTGCGGGCCTTGACCCGGCAGTGTCGCTGTATGCCACCGGCTACATGTTCGGCTACCCGTACGGTGAGGCCCTGCGGGTGGCGGCCGATCTGCCGGGCGGTCTGACCCGGAGCAACTTCATCTTGGCGGTGCGGTCGCTCGACATCTACCACCCGCAGGCGCTGGACGGCATCAACGCTCAGTTCAACGGTGCGGCGGATGCGTACTTCATCGAGGGCTCGCAGTTCAGCCGGTTCGACGCCGGTGGGCAGACGTGGGACATCATCGGCGAAATCGTGGATGTCAACGGCCGGTCCACGAACTGCGCTTGGGACAAGGACGACGGAGGCTGCCGCTAGGCGGGCTTCGTCGCGAGCATGGAGGCGGCCCTAAGCCGTCTTCGCCGCAGACGCAGCGGTTGTCTTCGCTGCATCTGATGGACATCCGCCGATCTTCAGGTCGGCGCGACAGGGCCGGCGGGCGACAGTTCGCCGGCCCTTGCGCGTCCGATGAGACGCAGTCGCGGCCCGGGCGCAGAATCGAAATCGTTGCAGAATTGACATGACCCGCCCGGTGACCGGTCCCGCGACGCGAACTAGCGTCCCGATGGACCGGTTGCGGCATCTGCGCGCCGCCGGTTCGTGCATTTGCAACCAATTGGGGAGATTCAACATGACGAAACGTCGAATGTGGCGCTTGCTGGCTGTGCTGTTTGCGTTCTCGCTCGTTGCCGCTGCGTGCGGTGGCGATGACGACGACGAAGCGGGCGGTGCCGGCGAGACAGATACAGAAACCACAGCCGCGCCCTCTGACGACGACATGGACGACACGGACGACATGGACGAGGAGGAGATGGCTGAGGACGACGATGAGGGCGCCACAGGTGCTCTCGGCGGCGCCGCAGCCGAGGAGGACATCGAGGCAGCTGTCGCCGGCGAAGACGACGACGATGAGATGGCCGAAGACGAGATGATGGACGAGGAGGAGATGATGTTCGATCGCTCCACCCTCGAAGGCGTCTTCGAAGAGGCCGCCGCTCGCCGCGCCAAGGCTGTTGCTTCGCTGACCGAGAAGATCGAGTCTGGCGAGTACGGCGTCGGTGACGACGGCATCCTGCGCGGCCCTGCGGGCTTCGAGATCGACATGAACGCGTGTCCCGACGACTGGTCGGACACGACGGGCATCACCGATTCGCAGATCCGCATCGGCCATACCACGGCTCAGTCGGGCAACTTGGCAGCGTACGGCAACATCGCGTACGGCTGGGAGAACTACTTCAACTGGATCAACGACAACGACCCGATCATGGTCGGCGGCTCACCACGTGATCTCACGCTGATCATCAAGGACGACGCCTATGTCGCCGCTCAGACGATCGAGTTCGTGGACGAGCTGATCGAGGCGGAGAATGTGTTCTCGATCCTGACCCTGGGCTCGCCGAACACGCTCGCCGTGTACGACAAGATCAACGAGGAGTGCATCCCGCACCCGTTCGTGATGACCGGCCACCCGGCTTGGGGCGACCCAGTGAATCACCCGTGGACCACCATCATGCAGATGTCGTACTCGACAGAGTCAATCCTGTGGGGCGCGTGGATCCGATCGAACCTTGCCGACCTGCTGCCGGTGAAGGTTGCCGGTCTGGTGATGGACAACGACTTCGGTCTGGCCTACGAGCTGGGCTTCGAGGAGTGGGCGCATGCCAACACCGATGTGGTGAGCGAGTACTTGCCGGTGCGTCACGACCCGGCGGCGCCGACGCTGACCAATGAGATGACCACCATCCTGGCGTTCGAGCCTGATGTGTTCATCTCGATGACGGCGGGCAACCCGTGCTTGCTGGCCATCCAGGAGGCCGGCCAGAGCGGTCTGTACGACGACATCAACGCCAAGGGCGGCGTGCTGTTCACGCCGTCGGTGTGCGCTGGCATCGAGGCGTACATGAAGCCGGCCGGCGATGCTGCAGACGGCTGGTGGATTATCGGCGGCGGTTCCAAGGACTCCACCGACCCGCAGTTCATCGACGAGCCGTTCATCCAGTTCGTGAACAGCAACCTCGAAGCCGCGGGCTTGGACCCGGCGGTGTCGCTCTACGCCATCGGCTACACCTACGGCTACCCCTACGGCGAGGCGCTGCGCATCGCTGCAGAGCTGCCGGGCGGTCTGACCCGGAGCAACTTCATCCTGGCGGTGCGGTCGATCGACATCTACCACCCGATGATCCTGGACGGCATCACCACGCAGTTCAACGGCAACGCTGATGCGTACTTCGTCGAGGGCTCGCAGTTCAGCCGGTTCGATGCCACTGGACAGACGTGGGACATCATCGGCGACGTCGTGGATGTCAACGGCCGTTCCTCGAACTGCGCCTGGGACAAGGACGACGGCGGCTGCCGCTAGGCAAACGCCACCAGGAAGTCAAACGCCCTGCGTCTGATTCCTGACTGACCAAAACGGTCAACAGAGAGGGCCGGCGGGCAGCAGCCCGCCGGCCCTCTCGCGTCTGTATCGCTGTACGGGGCTGCCGCGTGGCTCCAGCGCCGACGTGATGGTTCAGTCGCCGTCGACGATGGCCTTGACGCCCTCGACGACGCGCTGCATGTTGGCCCGCAGCACGTCGCGGCGCCGGTTCAGCACCCGCTGCTCCTTGGCCGGGTCACGCAAGGCCATGGGCACCGTGCCGTTGTTCTCCTCGCCGATGAGCATCGAGAACCGCAGCCGGCTGCCGCCGCCCTGCTCGGCGAGGTCGAACCGCCACACGGCACCGGGATTCTCGGTGTCGGTGACGCGCCATTCGAACGCCGTGCGCTCCTCCCACGCAGTCACGATGCAGTCGGTCTCCCAGTCGAACACGTCGGGGATGGAGTTGCGGCCACGGAACGTCGAGCCCACACCCGGATCGCCTTCGGATGTCCACTCGGCACCCAGGAATTCCTCGGAGAACTGCGCCGGCATGCTGATGTCGGTGATGACGTCCCAGACCGTCTGGGGCCGGGCGTCGGTGTCGATCTCGGCCGCCACGCCCTGACCGTCGGCCACCCGGGCGGTGCCGTCGTCGCTGGGCCGCTGGCGGGTGAAGCCCCACTGGTCGAAGTATGTGATCTCGCTCGCCGGTCGGCGGGGCGCTGCCGAGAAGTCGGTTCCCTTGGTGTAGGCCACCGGGAAGCACACCAGCGTGGTGAGGCCCGGCGGCATGCCCAGCAGCTCGGCCACTTCCTCGGACTTGTTGTTGAGCATCGTGGCGTACGCGGTGCCGAGGCCCCGGGAGCGCAGTGCCAGATTGAAGCTCCAGGCTGAGGGAATGGCGCTGTCGAACAGCCCCGGCCGGCCGCTGTCGTCGTGGATGCCCCAGATCGCCAGCATCACGAGCGCCGGGGCCTTCGCGTAGTTCTCCACGAGGTAGGCGCTGGAGCTGACGATGTGCTCCTTGGGGTGGCCGGTGCCGTCGAGGCGCCCCCGGGCGTTGATGAAGATGGTGCCCACTTCGGCGTACAGCTCGCCGAGCTGATCCTTGAGTTCCTGGTCGCGGATCACGATCCAGCGGCGGCTGGCATCGTTGCCGCCCGTCGGCGCCTGCTCCGCGAGGTCGATGCACTCGAAGATGAGATCGTCGCTGACCCAGCGGTCGAAGTCGAGCCGCTTGCGCACCGCCCGGGTGGTGGTGAGCAGGCGATCCACCTGGTCGAGGTCGAAACCGGCCTCGGAGATGCGTTCTCCGGAATCAGAATTCTGCATTTCGGTACCCTAAGTCGCCGCTGCACAGCGGTGCCGAGCCCCGCGATCCCGTGGCCGAGCCCGAGGAGGGCGCAGTGCAGTTGACCGACGAGCAGCAGCAGATCCGCGACGTGGCCAGGGCCTTCGCGCAGCGCGAGATAGCACCGTTTGCCGCTGAATGGGACCGGGCAGGCGGGGCGCCTCGCGGGCTCTACAGCAAGATGGCCGACGTCGGGCTCATGGGCATGATGGTCGACCCATGCTGGGGTGGTGCGGGTGCCGACTTCGTGTCGTACGCACTGGCCGTCGAGGAGATATCCGCTGCCGACGGCGGCATCAGCAACATGATGGCGGCGAACAACTCGCCGGTCGCCATGGCGATCCAGCAGTCGGGCACCGACCAGCAGCGGCGCGACTACCTCGCCAAGCTCACCAGCGGCGAGTGGCTGGGCTGCATCCACCTCACCGAGCCCCACACCGGTTCCGACGCCGCGGCCATCCGCACCCAGGCCACCCGGGACGGCGACGAGTACGTCCTGAACGGCCACAAGGCGTTCATCACTGCAGGCTCGAGCGCAGATGTGGCGATGATCGTGGCGGTGACCGATCCGAGCGCCGGCAAGCGGGGCATGACCACGTTCATCACGCCTACCGACAACCCCGGCTACCGCGTGATCGCCAAGGAGCACAAGCTCGGCCACCGCACCAACGACACCTGCCAGGTGGTATTCGAGGACATGCGGGTGCCCGCAAGCGATGTCCTCGGCGAGATCGGGCGCGGGCTCGGCATTGCGCTGGGCAACCTGTCGCTGGGCCGCATCGGTGTCGCAGCCCAGGCCACGGGCGGCGCACGGGCCGCGCTGAAGGCCGCGCATTCCTATGCCCAAGAGCGCGAGACGTTCGGACGCCCGATCGTCGAGCACCAGGCAATCTCGTTCACGCTCGCCGAGATGGCCACGCAGATCGAAGCGGCACGCCAGCTCTACCTGCACGCAGCGCAGATGCGCGATCAGGGACTCGAGTGCGCCCGCGAAGCCTCGATGGCGAAGCTGTTCGCGTCAGAAATGGCCGAGCGGGTGGCGTCGAAGGCCATCCAGATCCACGGCGGCTACGGCTTCCTGAACGACTACCCGGTGGAGAAGATCTACCGCGACGTGCGGGTGTACCAGATCTACGAAGGCACCTCGGAGGTCCAGAAGCTGCTGATCAGTCGCATGCTCGACGGCGTCGAGGGCTAGCGGCCCGACCGGGGGCGAGACGGCCGGGGCCGCCGCTACTCGATGCCGAGCTGACGCCCGGCGCGCCAAGCGTCGGCTACGTCGCACATGCGGGCGTAGCTCACGCCCAGGTCGGTCATCTGGGAGATCCAGCGCTCCATCTCGTACAAACGCCCGCCCCGGCCGATCGCTTGCGGGTGGAACGTGACCGTGCACACGCCGTGCTGCACCTCGCTGGTCATCCATTTCACATCCGACAGGAACGTGTCGAACATCGTGCCGGGGTTCTCCAGCCCGGTCAGGATCGTGTTCTTGAACGTCACGAACTCCAGGTGGACGTAGTCGTCGAGGTGCCAGCTGAACGGCAGCTCCACCAGGTCGACCTGCTCGCCGAACTCCATCGGTCCGTCGAGCGGGAACTGGTCGCCGGTGCGCAGCCAGTAGGGCGCGTAGTCGTGGCCCATGAGCGACGAGTCGTAGCTGAGGCCGTATTCCATCAGCAGGTCGATCGTCCAGGGGTTGATGTCGCCCGAGGGTGCCCGGTAGCCCTTCGGCGGAGCACCGGTGAGCGATTCGATCTGGGCGAAGGTGCGCTCGAGGATGGCTCGCTCCTCGTCCTCGCTCAGCCGGGGGTTGTACTCGTGGGCGTAGCCGTGCAGCCCCACCTCGCATCCGGCGTCGACCACCATGCGGGCCGCATCGGGATAGGTGTCGATGGAGTGGCCCGGGATGAAGAAGGTGCTCGGGATGTCGTGGCGGGCGAGCAGCTTGAGGATCCTCGGCACGGCGACGGCGCCGAATTCGCCGCGTGAGATGGGCGTTGGGGTGGTCTGGCGGCGGGCTATCCACAGCGACGGTCCGTCGAAGTCGAAGGTCAGGCAGACGTAGCCCGCCGGATTGTCAGGTATCGCCCCGTTGCTTGCACCGTTGTCCATCGTGATTCCCCCTTTGTGGTGCCGCCGCAGCGGCCGCTCACGCTTGCCGTTCTAGCCCAACCAGCCCGACCATGGCGCAGCAGGCGGCTGCCATAGGCTCGGCCGCCGTATGCGGAAGCTGATCTGCGCAGCGGTCGCCGTGAGTGTGCTCGCCGCGGCCTGTTCGACCTCGACGGACCCGGACGAGGGCTCCGCGCCGGCTGAGCCTCCGGCGACGTCGTCGACCTCGGCGGCCGATTCGGCAGACAGCGCCGCGGCTACCGAGCCCGCCGCTGACGACATGGGACCGCCCGACACCACGCCTTCCGACACGGCACCGCCGCCGACTACCCAGCCGTTCTTTCCGGGCACCGAGGACGGTCGGCCGTTCCTGGAGCTGACGCTGACCGAGAAGATCCACGAATTCCTGGAGCTGCCGAATACCGCATTCGCCGCGAACATCGCCGGTGAGATGGGTCTGACCGGCGATCAGCGGTGGGTGCCCTGGGTCATGGACATCATGCGCACCGCAGGAGCACGCAACGTATCCGACACGTCGATGGGAGCGTTGGAGCGGCTGACGGGAATCGAGAGCTCGGGCGATTTCAACACCGACTATGTGCGCTACGGCTCGTGGTACCGCACCAACGGTGTCGATCCCGGCGAGGGCTACGAGACCTTCAAGAGCGAGCTGTACGCCTACCTCGACTTCCGGTTCGGGGACATGCTCGCCCAGGTCACCGACCGGGTCACGCTCGGCGCGATCCAGTTCGGCGGGGTGCGCCGGGGCGGCATTCCGGAGCTGAACAACCCTGAACGGCTCACCCCTGCCCAAGCCGACTTCATGACCGATGAGGAATTGGTGCTGGGCGTGGTGATCGGCGCCGAAGCCGGGGCGTACCCGGTGCGGTTCCTGGCACGTCACGAGCTGGCGAATGACGTGGTCGGCGGTGTGCCGGTGGCGCTCGGTTACTGCACGCTGTGCCTCACAGCGCTCATGTTCGATCGGCGGCTTCCTAGCGGCGACGTGCTGTCGTTCCAGACATCGGGCCTGCTGATGGACTCGAACAAGATCATGATCGACAACGAGACCGAGAGCCTGTGGAACCACCTCTCGGGCACCGCGTTCGCCGGCCCACTGGCCGGCACGAAGCTGGAGCAGTTCCCGGTTGCCACGGTGCGCTGGTCGGACTGGCTGGCCGATCACCCCGACACGTTCACGCTCGACACACCCCCGCCGACGTACTTCCCCGAGATGCCCGAGCGTCCGCCGATCAGCTACGACTACACGCCGGGCGCTGCGTACCGCACGTACTACTCCAGCGAGGATCTGTGGTTCCCCACCTTCGAGACGCCCGACGTGTTCGAGCTGAAGGAGGAAGTGGTCACGGTGGACCGCGGCGGTTTCGCACTGGCATTGGGATTGGCCGCACTTGAGCAGGAAGGTCCCTTCGTCTACGTGCTGGGCGGTGAACCGCTGGTGATCGTGCCGAACCAAGGCGGCGCCAGGGTGTACAGCGCCGCCGAGGTGGCCGGCGTGCCCGCCGAGGCGTGGCGCCACGGTGCCCCCGTGGAGGTGGCACTTGGGGGAGTGCTGCACGACGAACTGCGCGTCAACGGCGTGGACGGCCGCAATCGCATCGACGTCACGCTGCCGCGCATCGTTTCGTCGCAGTCGTTCTGGTTCGCTTGGTTCGGCCTGCACCCCGACACGGAGATCTGGCCGCCCGCCGACCATCGCTAGCGATCACATCTGGGGTGGTGGCTATGCTGACTCCTCGCATCTCAACCAGCCCCCATCGTCTAGCGGCCAAGGACACCACCCTCTCAAGGTGGCGGCACGGGTTCGAATCCCGTTGGGGGTGCGCCATGTCCGCTCGATCCGGATGGCTCGGCGGGCGCCGGTCCGGTTGAGCCGCCTGCGAGCCTGACACCTGTGCCGGTGTGCCGAGGGAGCAGCTCGAGATGACCGATGGGCAGGAGTCGCATTGGTCCCGGCATCTGCCGGCAGGCAGCAATGCTGCCGACGTTGATCTGAGCGCGGGTGGCACGCTGCCCGCGGTCTGGCTGGACCGCTGGTCGACCGATCCGCAGCGGTACGTGGTGTGGAATGCGCATGCGGGCTGGGTGACTGGCGCCGAACTCTTGGAGCGCGCCCAAGATGTCGCCGAGCGCTTGGCGAGTGCGGGCATAGTCGCCGGCGACCGCGTGCTGATGAGCGGCCCGAGCTCGTCCCGACTGATTGCGGCACACGCGGCATTGCTGGCGATGGGAGCGGCGGTCGTGCCGCTGAACGGTGCCTACCGGGCCGACGAGGTGCGCGGCGTGGTGGCGGATTGCCGTCCCGCAGCTGCATTGGTGGAAGGCGTCGGCGAGCCTGACGAGTGGCACGAGTGGATCGCCGACGCTGATCCAGCGGTGATGATCAGCGACTTCAATGCCGCCCTCCTGCCCGCGGGCCGCGCAGGCGAAGCCGAGCACGCCGCCGCCGGCACTGGTGCAGTCGCTCCCGGTGGTGTCGGTGCAGCGCCTCATAAAGGGCCCCGATTCGATCTGCCGGCGCTCGCACGTCAACGCCGGCCCGATGAGCCTGCGCTCATCGGGTACACGTCTGGGACGACGGGGCAGCCCAAGGGTGCGGTGCTGAGCCATGCGAACCTGCTCGCTTCGGTACGAGCGCTGCAGCTGGCCTGGCGCTGGACGCCCGATGACGTGCTCGTGCTGGCGCTGCCGCTATTCCACATGCACGGCCTGGGCGTAGGGCTGCACGGCACGCTCACAGTGGGGGCACAGGCCGTACTGCAGCCCACGTTCGAGCCCGACACCGTGTTCGACGCGATCCGCGAGCACCGGGCCACGATGTTCTTCGGTGTTCCGACCATGTACTCCCGGCTCGTGGACTCGCCGCGGGCCGCCGAGCTGTCGGGACTGCGGCTGTGCGCGTCGGGTTCGGCACCCATGCCGGCCGAACTGCACGACGCCGTGCGAGAGGCCAGCGGCCAGCATGTGATCGAGCGCTACGGCATGACCGAGACCGTGATGCTGGTGTCGAATCCGCACGACGAGCCTCGTCGGGCCGGCACGGTGGGCTTCCCGCTGCCCGGCGTGGAAGTGCGCCTCGAAGCGCTCGACTCCAGTGACGGCGAGCCTGCGGTTTCCGATGGCGCTGCAATGACTGTGCCCGATGCTGCGGAGATCCTAGTGCGGGGACCCAATGTGTTCTCCGGCTACTGGGAGCGGCCCGCCGAGAACACAGCGTCGTTCAGCGACGGCTGGTTCCGCACCGGCGACCTCGGCCAGTGGGACGACGGCTACCTGCGCATCGTCGGCCGTGCCAAGGAGCTCATCATCTGCGGCGGCTTCAACGTGTACCCCCGCGAGGTCGAGGAGGTCATCGCCTCGCACCCTGACATCGCTGAGTGCGCGGTCGGCGGCGAGCCCGACCCCGAGTGGGGCGAGGCGGTCGTGGCCTACGTGGTCGCGGCTCGGGATTTCGACGACGACGAGATGAAGGACTTCGTGGGCGAACGCCTCGCGTTCTACAAGCGTCCTCGCCGCACTTACCGCATCGCAGCGCTGCCCCGCAACGCTCTCGGCAAGCAGCGCTGCCCCGCAACGCTCTCGGCAAGGTTCAGCGCCATCAACTCGGGCCGGGGGTCGCGTCCTGATGGTCGAATCGTCGCAGAGGCCCCGGGAGGCTACTCCCTATGTCACACCGGGCCCGCAGAATGTGTCTTCGACAAGCACGGGGCTGTGGCCAGGGCGGATGCGGATCCCTGCGAAGAAGCGCAGCATCCACCCGTGAGGGCCGTGGAGGGCCGTACTGTCCTCTTGTGACCCCTAGAGAGGAGCAGGGCATGACCGAAGTGTCTCCCGCTGGGGAGCAGAGCGGGCTGCTCGACGGGGAGGATGAGGTGCTCACGCCGGACGAGGCCGCGGAGCTGCTCAAGCTGTCCAAGAAGACGGTGCTTCGTCACGCGCAGCGCGGTGAACTGCCTGCTGCCAAGGTTGGCCGGGTCTGGCGCTTCCGCCGATCAGAGTTGTTGGCCTTCTTGACGTCGGGTTCGGCATGAGCGCCGGCATCTACTTGGATTACAACGGCTCGGCGCCGCTTGATCCGCGAGTTCTTGAGGCCATGTCGCTGGTGCTGCGCGACGGCATTGGAAACGCTTCGTCGGTGCATCGATTTGGGCGGATGCAGGCGGCTCGTGTCGAAACTGCTCGCGAACAGGTGAGTCAACTCGTCGGGGCCGCTGCGACGAGCAACGTGGTCTTGACGTCTGGCGCCACAGAGGCGAACAACCTCGCGCTTCAGGGGATCGTGACGGACGCGAGTCCGGAACGCTCCCGGATCTTGGTTTCCGCTGTCGAGCACGCGTCGGTGATGGCGACGGCAAGCTGGCTCGCGCGGCAAGGCCTCGCGAAGCTCGACATCGTTCCTGTGACGCGAGGTGGTGCAGTCGATCTTGTTGCCTTGGAGGGGCTGCTGGGCAGTGACGTGCTGTTGGTGTCAGTCGTAGCTGCGAACAGCGAGACTGGCGTCATCAACGACCTTCCGGCGATTGGCGAGTTGGCGGCCGATTGTGGGGCTGTCTTTCAC